>NZ_JBAEAP010000001.1:0-6147 GCF_056205495.1 Psychrobacillus sp.
GTCCTATAAGGCTACGATGATCCAAAGTCAGATAGAGAACTATTTTTAAAGAAAGCGTTTGGCTGCCTCTAGCCGAACGTTTTTTTTTGAAGAGATCCAGCAACATGTCCATCTTTTTAGATAGGGGTAGCCTTATAGGGACATTTAGTTATATGTTCAGCCATAAATAAATGGATTTCTTTGAATAATAATCTGAAAAATTAATCTTTTTTATATGATTTCGCGTATAATAATAGTAAATGGGACAGGGAGGAATTGTATGATTAAAAGGATATCCACTGCGTTTACCCAATATAAAAATAAAATTTCAAGGTTGGCAGAATCCATTTTTATTCTAGGAGAGAGGACAAAGGAAGAAGTCACGGAAGAGAGTCGAAGGGCCGTCCGACATATGAAAAGGATGTATCAATATGATTGGTATGTAGATTTCAAGAGTCAATTTGAACAGGATTGGGATCATCACCCGGAGATTTTACAATTTATGAGCGGAGTAGACGTTAAATCTTTACACAACGAGGAGAGCAAGAAGAATTTTTTAGAAAGCTTTCATCAGCTATTGGAGAATTTAAAATGGACATAATAAGCTAATCCAAAAAGAAACGAGACTTTCGTTATTCTTTTTGGATTTTTGTTTGTATATATAATGAGGAAAGTAGTGTAGGACGGTAGCAAACATTTTATATGAATCAACGCAGAGCCCATACGAGGGGAGAAAGTGTCCCATAAAGTGAGTCGTCGCGCCCATAAAAAGGAGGAAATCGCCCATAAATCCAAAAATCCCCCGTAAATCCAAATAGCGCCCGTAAATATGCGCAAGGCGCCCATACGGGGGGAGAAAGTGTCCCATAAAACGAGTCGTAGCGCCCATAAAAAGGAGAAAATCGCCCATAAATCCAAATAGAGCCCGTAAATATGCGCAGTGCGCCCATACGAAGGGAGAAAGTGTCCCATAAAGCGAGACGTAGCGCCCATAAAAAGGAGAAAATCGCCCATAAATTCAAATAGCACCCGTAAATATGCGCAGAGCACCCATACGAAGGCAAGAAGTGTCCCATACCCCTAAAGCAATACCGTTACGTCTATAAAATCGATTACAAATCCCGGTATTAAGGGAGGTAATATCCCTTGAACGGCGGTGATCATCTAAACAACCAACCTTAACCTAGAATCCATGCTAGACATAGGTTTAATAAAAAAGACTGGTGGTATTTGTAATGAACACTACCAGTCTTTTGATATTTTTATGTTGTGGAATTAATAGACATTTGATGAATTATTTCTCAGTCTAGTATGATATAAAGTCTTTCCTTTCTCTGAATTTTTTAGTTGTTTTGAACGAAAACTTCTATTTTTTTATTTAGAGGGTTTGTTTTTTGAAGTTTTGGGGCAATACTCTAAAGAGTTTACGAAAAGAGGTACAAAGGAGGAACTTTATGTTCAAGGTTAGGACTATTTTATTTGTAGTGCTATTGATGTTATCGACTAATACAGTAGCGCATGCAGAGAGTCTATTCTCCCCTATAACTCAAGAGGATGAATCGATTTTTCTTACCGACACTTCAGACCACAGGAATCTAGTAGACAAAAAAGCTGACTTAGAGAGCGATATGGACGACTTTAATATACACTTTGATGACTTATATGCAATGAAATTGCTTATAAAGCTTCGTTCTGAGCCAGTAACTTATACGGTTGCCGAGGGGGACAACCTCTATAGAATTGCCCTTGCAAATGATTTGTCACTCAATGAACTTATGGATATGAATAATATAACAGGAGATTTAATATTTCCGGGAGACGAACTCATTGTCAAGCAAGGGACAGGAAACTTAGAGGACATACCGAAAAGACAAGTAATGGGAGTTACTGCTCCACCAATTGAACCAGTAGCTCCAAGTGCAGCTTCAACACCGAATACAGCTTCTACAAAGGTTGCTACATCAGCGCCAGTTGTAACAGCAGAACCTAAAACAGAAGGCTCTGTTGAAATGACGATGGAAGCGACAGCCTACACAGCCTACTGTACAGGATGCTCAGGAACGACTGCCTATGGAATTGATCTAAGGGCCAATCCAAATGAAAAGGTAATAGCCGTTGACCCTCGTGTTATACCCCTGGGGACAAGGGTATGGGTAGAAGGCTATGGTGAGGCAATCGCTGGAGATACTGGCGGGGCTATCAAAGGGAATAAAATTGACGTATTTATACCATCCTATGATAATGCAATACAATGGGGTAGAAAACAAGTTAAACTCATCATATTAAACTAACGTAGAAAACCCATGTAATCTTACATGGGTTTTTACAGTTACATAATATATAAAAAGTACTTGAGAAGATGAATAGAATAAAGGATAATGAAAAATTAATATCTCTAATAAAGGGTGGCATTCAAATGGAAGAAATACAAATAAATAACCATCGAAAAACACAGGAAAACAAAGGACGTCTGCTAGTAAAATGTCCAGACAAACCAGGAATAGTAGCAGTATTATCAACTTTTTTATATAAGCATGACTGCAATATTATTGAGTCTAGTCAATATTCGAGTGATCCGGAAAATGGAACATTCTTTATTCGCATTGAATATCACGGTGGCCAGCTGGCTGAACGGGCTGCACAAATGGAGAGTGATTTTAAAGAAATTTCACTTGAGCATGGAATGGAATACAAGTTTTCCTATCCTGCGGAACGCATACGATCGGCAATTTTTGTATCTCGAGAAACGCACTGTTTAATAGAGCTTTTATGGGAATGGCAAAATGGGGACCTCGACACGGATATAGTGGCAGTCATTAGCAACCATGAAACTGCTCGTCCGATGGTAGAAGCACTAGGCATTCCTTATCATTATATTCCAGCTAACAAAGAAATTCGTAAGCAGGTAGAGGAGGAACAAATTCGCTTGATGGAGCAGTATAATGTGGATTTACTTATCTTAGCTAGGTATATGCAAATACTCACTCCGGACTTTGTAGCTCATTTTGAGAGCCGGATAATTAACATTCATCACTCCTTCCTACCTGCCTTTATAGGAGCCGGTCCTTACGAACGTGCATATGAGCGTGGAGTAAAGCTAATTGGTGCCACCTCTCACTATGTAACGAACAATTTGGATGAGGGCCCGATTATTGAACAGGATGTAGAACGAGTAGACCATCGGGATGATGTTACGAAACTTAAGAAAATTGGCCGTAAAATTGAAAGACGAGTTCTTGCGAGAGCTGTAAAATGGCATCTTGAAAACCGAGTAATCGTAGAGGGCAATAAAACCATCGTATTTCATTAATAAAAAAGCTTCGGAGTATTGATATTCAATACTCCGAAGCTCTATTATTTTTAATTCAAGTTATGTTCTTGGTTTCTTACTTATAGGCTTCCTTTAGCTAGCCATGGTAAAAACCCATCTAGGAATCGTTCGGTTGCTGGCATAAAGTAGGAGCCAAAATGATAGTCAGGATCTAGGGTACTAATAATCCAAGTTCCTTTTGTACTTACCTTGTCCACGTAAAGAACCGCTCCACCATCTTCGGTCGTGATTAGCTTTTGAGCGCCTTCTATTGGCCAAAATACACCGTGCTGGTGCCACGTAGCATCTCGCAAAGTTATATAGTTGAACAAATCATACTCCGGGTCAGCTAGCACTAATCCACTATTTGCATCCTTTTCAAGCCACCACCAAAAATTAGTTTCCCGTTCCTCCCATTTTTGGTTTGGAAGCCATTCCCAAGGCTGCGGTCCAAAGGCTACAACGATTCCTCCCGCATTTGCAAACGCATGAATTTTCTCCTTAGAAGTCTTCAATAAATGTTCATTTAGTTGGGAAGGTACAAATAAGACATCTACCCCTTCCAAAGAGTCATTCTGGAAGTCTGGAAAATAGATTAGTCTGTCGATGTATTGTTTATACTTTGGTTCATTGAATGTTCTATGATGAGGTGCATGTCCACTATAAATTACAGCAATTTTTCTCATTTGGAGCTGCCCTCCTTTTGTAGTTCCTTATATTCATCTTGGATCCATTGTAAAAGCTGAATGCTGATACGATCCGTCGATTTATTTTGCATGCGATGAGCAAAAAGGTCACGACCGGAATGAACTAGAATTGTTCCATTTGTTGACTGGCGATCAATGTATGTAATAGGCATTCCATCGCGGAATGTTAATAGCACCTCCGCATTATTTGGAACAGGGGAGTGAGTCACTCTTGCGAAGAAACCGGCAACTCCTTTGTTGTAGGTCATATCATCGGTGTCTACACCTTTAAAAATAGGGTGTTCTATTTTCTTGTAAACATGGTAGTCTTCATGGCTTTCAATCGTTCTAGGTGTAAAAATAGGACAACCAGGAAGCCATTCTCTAAATAAGTGACCGCCGAATATGATAATTTTACCTGCTTCTAAAAATTCTTCAATAATTGCTTTGTGTTTATATAGGTATTCTTGATCTGCAAAATCGTGTACCACTATACAACAGTACGGGTTTAACGAATGTTCGGTTAATTGATATTGATCGATAATCGTAAAATGTTCGTTCATAAAAGTATTGGTACGATTGGACAATCCAAACGCATGACCTGGATCTAAGTAGAGTATGTTATTTGTATTAGCCAAAAAGAGCCCTCCATCGTTCGAATTAATTGATAACTATTCTCATTTAATTGCATCATAACATATACACCTTAAAAATAAAAAGGCAAAATTTTACTATATTGCATTCTGAATATTGTTTTTTTATTAAGCATTCTTGACCTTTCGGGATATTTATTATAAGTTAGTTAGGTATTGAAAATGATTCTCAATGAGAATGGAGACAAATATAATGATGAAACGACCATATAGATACATAATTGCCTCTGCTTCTATCGCATTATTATTAGCAGGTTGCGGTAATGATAATGAAGTAAAAAATAAGGATTTAGAGGCTAGTCAAGAAACAAAGATAATTGTAGACGAATTAAATAGAGAGGTAGAGATTCCTGGAAAGCTTGACAGCATTGTAATGGGAGGGATACTACCGTATTTCTCCACATGGTTTATCGCTACCAATTCTACTGAAGAGATTGCAGGGATTCACCCAAATTCTTATAATGCAGCATCTCACTCTATTTTGAAAGAAATCTCTCCATCTATACTAGATGCTAAAACGAACTTTATTGAAAATGGGGAAGTAAACGTGGAAGAGTTACTGTCCTTAAATCCCGATGTATATTTTGAGATAGCAAACCAAGAGAAAACAGTGAAAAAGCTTGAAGATACGGGAATTACAACTGTTGCTTTAGACACTGCAACGGATTCACTTAATCCGTTAGATACATTAAATCGTTGGTTAACTTTAACAGGAGAAATTACAGGTATAACAGATCGTCCTGCTGAGATCATTGCTGAAGGTGAAGAAAACCAACAAATGATTTACGACACGCTCGATGAAGCAGGTGTCAAAGAGAAGGACATGCCACGTGTGATGGTATTGCAATACCATAATGATGGAGAGATTTCTGTGGCAGGAACGGGAATGCACGGAAATCGTTGGCTGAACTCCACTGGCGGAATAGATGTAGCAGCCGAAGAGGTCGATGGTATTAAAGCAGTAAATATGGAGCAAATTTATAAATGGAACCCTGATATCATTTATATTACTAATTTTACGGAAACTCAGCCTGTGGACTTGTATAACAACGTTTTTGAAAGTCAAGACTGGAGTGAAGTAAAGGCCGTTCAGGATAAAAAGGTTTATAAAATGCCGCTTGGTATCTATCGCTGGTATCCACCAAGTGGAGATGCACCATTGA
This sequence comes from Psychrobacillus sp., assembly GCF_056205495.1. NCBI lineage: Bacteria > Bacillati > Bacillota > Bacilli > Caryophanales > Bacillaceae > Psychrobacillus > Psychrobacillus sp. The sequence goes on from NZ_JBAEAP010000001.1 coordinate 5,792, forward strand.
TGCTAAAATGGATGGCACAAAAAAATCACCCAGAGCTATTTACGTATGATATGAATGAGGAAATAAAAGACTATTACAAACGTTACTATAATTATGATTTAACTGATACACAAGTGGAAGAAATCTTAAATCCACCATCGGAAGCAGCAAAATACTAATACAAAGGTGTCTATATAAATGAAGTCTAAATTGATCAAGATATTACTTTGGACATTACCTATTATAGTCGGGCTGATTTCGATTGGGGTAGGTCGGTATCAAATTGATTTCATCGTACAAATCCAAATACTGCTCTCTCAAATAGTACCGATGGAGCAAACATGGACTAACATGGAAGAAACAGTGGTCATGAATGT
>NZ_JBAEAP010000002.1:0-2174 GCF_056205495.1 Psychrobacillus sp.
ATGCGGTTAATGGAGCGAATGGATTGGGAAGAACTAATTATAGTGAATCTATCTGAGATGTGTGAGGGAGACTCTTTTGAGTTCAAGCGATTGCTTAAAATTTGTGAGCTACAGAATGTACCGAACTCATGCTATGCCAATAACATTGAGCAATTTATAGAGATGACTAATCTAGTGGATCATGTGCTGTATGGATGGGGGTCAAAACCTGAAGCAAAGAGACTTGCAATGGAGCATGGGTTTTTACCGATTGAAGGTGTGAAGTTAAATGGAAAAGAACCAAAGGCATACTGGAACAAAGCAAGAGATTATCCAAGACATCCATTTCCTTATTTGCCTAATAAGTGTGAGGAGTGGGTCGATGAAATGGCTGCTGTTTTAAAGGAACTACCAGAAGTGAGTCTAGGAGAGGCTTAAACTTATAGTGAAACAAAGGAGCAGTTGTTTTAATGGCGGATTAAACTGCTTCCTTTAGATTGGGTTTTAGTACTATCAACAAACCTTTTTATAAAATTGCACCCCTCACAAGCCATACCGATCTGTTTATTCGTTTCCGGATCCACATAATAAATCTCATCGAATCCACAAACTTCACATTCTTTAATATGCAATATCCGCCTAGGACCTAATTCCTTGTCTAGCTTGCCGTGAAAGTCAGATAACATCTTTTACACCCCCATTTTGAAAATTCTTACACAAGTATATTTCGGTCAAATATTTACTTTATTAATAGAAATGTTTTAAAAATAAAGAAATTTTATAGGTTTTTAGTAACTATTTATAAATTGATGAATAATTTTATTTTTATTCCAAAATTTAACATTAAAATGAGTTTAATGGTTATTAGGGGTAGGGTTAATGAAAAGTGTAATATCATATAATAAGTCTTCAATATTAAAGGGGGGGATATATAGATGGATAAGAAATATCCGGAGTTAGATGAGTCGTTACATGGGGCATTTGTAGGAGCTAGCAAATGGGAGTATTATTCCCGAAAGTGGAATCAGGGGCTATCATGGAATTGGGCAGCTTTTTTCCTTTCGTTCTTTTGGCTAGGCTATCGGAAAATGTATGCGTATATTTTAATCATACTAGGTCTTTTTCTTTTATATGATCTGATCATTGTCTTGAGTGGGGTCGATTTTGGGGTAGATTCGACCATAGGAATTACAGTAGGGGTCATCTGTGGTTTTTTAGGAAACTATTTATATTTGATGCATGCGAATAAGGAGATTAAGAGAGTCACGGAGCAGCAACATGGCAGCGAGGAATTCATGCAGTCAGAGCTTCAACTGCGTGGGGGTACTAGCTGGCTTGGAGTGTTGGCTGCCTTTGGGTTGCTGATTGTTTATGGGGTTCTTGCTGGGATGATTTATGGGTTTGGGGGATAAATAGGATAGCCGTCCCTGTGTCAGACACAATTCTTTTAGGTGAACCCTTGTGGTAGGTGGTTTTTTCGCGGAATTGTGTGTGTCCCTGTGTCGCACACAATTCGCTACAATTTGGAGGTTTGACTTCATCCCTGTGTCAGACACAATTCTTTTGGGTGAACCCTTGTGGTAGGCGGGTTTCTGGTGGAGTTGTGTTTGTCCCTGTACCGCACACAATTCACTACAATTCAAAGGACATACGATTAGAAAATTTTCGGAGCATCTTGATTATAAGATGCTTTTTTTATTTGTCCTTGTGGTTTTATTAGCAAATATCGGGTGTGTTATCATAAAAGTACTAATGACAATAAACTATTAAGTTAAAATATAACTATTTTTCTGAATGTTAAAATATATACTACCATACAAGTATACAATTATGGTAATATGACTTTAGTAAAGGGGTGAGTATTCTGCTAGCAGATAATTTTAATAAGAGGAAGAATGTCTCTACTCGAGATCATGTGTATGAGACGTTAAAGGAAAGCATCATTAAACTGGATTTGAAACCGGGGCAGAGTGTGTCGGAAAAAGAGATTTCTGAGTTGCTTAGTGTCAGTCGTACGCCTGTTAGAGAAGCGTTTGTGAAGCTTGCGCAGGAGGAGCTGTTGGAGGTTTATCCTCAGCGTGGCACGTTTATCTCTTTAATAGATTTAGAGCATGTGGAAGAGGTGCGGTTTATTCGAGAGTTGCTGGAACGTGCATCGGCAAAGCTTGCTGCGGAACGTCCAGAAAACGTGGATT
>NZ_JBAEAP010000003.1:0-2628 GCF_056205495.1 Psychrobacillus sp.
CTCCTTTCCCTTGTACAAATATATTTTTATTTGTAGTTTTTCCCTGAATTCGTGTTCTTAAACAAATAAGAGATCCCTAAACATAACAACAAAAAAAGAGGCGGGGACATGCCCTCCTCTAACTTCTAAAAAAATATGAAAAATTTATTAAGCAATGCTTTTCCTTTTTTATGTCAGCTCGCTCGAGAACAAAGCACCGTTTAAGATTTCCGGCTTTTCTCAATTAATAAAATAATTTTTCTTGAAGAACATCAAGGGCATCCTCAATTTCTTTTAAATCTTTCTTCGTAGAATTTTGTATTCGATTTAGAAAGCGAGATTCAATGTTTTCAAAGGCTTCTCTCATAAGGAGTTCTCCATCGCTCGAAAGGCATACATACTGTTTACGTCGATCCTCATTGTCATTAATCTTTTCAATTAAATTTTTTTCACTCAACTTTTTTAGCTCACGACTTGTATTCGGCATAGAGACATAAAGACATTCACTAATATCACTTGGCGTCACTGGCTGATTTACCGTGATATATTCCAATATATTGTATTGTACTGGTGTAATGAGATCTGACTTGGCGTTTTGTGTTAATTCATGAGTCACTCGATGAACTGAAGTTGTAAATAATATTAGCTTATTAAAAAGGGTTGTTTTGTCCATATCGCTCACCTCTTAGAAACCAACATAACAAAAACGTTATCATTTTACAATTATCATTTGACAACTAAAATGAAGAAGTGATATTATTTACTTATCAAATGATAAGTAAATGAGGTGCAAGATGAACGCGTTAGTAATTTATACTTATCCTAATCATACAAGCTTAAATTATGCTTTTTTACAGAAGATCATTAAAGGCTGTGAAGAAAATTTAAATATAAAGGAATTACAAGTACTAGATTTATATAAAGAGAATTTTAATCCAGTTCTTGTGTTTAATGAGAATAAACGAAGACGAGATATGCACGTAGATAGTTCTATTCAAACGTATAGAGAACAAATTACATGGGCTGATAAGATAATTTTTGTCTATCCAATTTGGTGGGGAAGACCCCCTGCAATGCTTATGGGATACATAGACCAATTATTTGCTTCCAATTTTGCTTATAGGGATAAGAAAGGGCTTTTCCCGGAAGGATTATTAAAAGGAAAATCGGTTGTATGCGTATCTACCATGAAGGGCCCTACACATTATCCATTAATTTGGTTAAACAACTCTCATAAAATATTGATGAAAAAAGCTTTATTTAATTTTGTCGGAATAAAAAAAGTGAAATTTTTTGAATTTGGTAACATGGAAAGTCCATCAGGGAATCAAGGAAAAAAATTAGATAAAATTCACCAATACTTCAAAAGGATTAGATATTAAATGTTAAATATTTAGTATGAAAGAGGTTGATATTAATGTAGAAGTAAACGCCAAAAATAAAAAAGGTGAAATCGCTAAGGATCTCGCCTTTTTCACTTAAAACTAAATATTCCCTTTCAATTTTTAAGTGCAACTTTAGCTCAAGCACCCAATAAACTTTAACTTCTCTACACTTTCCTGATCTTGTTTTCCTTCTAAAATTGCTTCCACATCATTTAACGTTTGTTCTATAGAAACAACTTCTCCTGGACCAGTGAATTTTTCCGCAACATAGAATGGCTGCGTCAAATATGCCTCTAACCTCTCTCCACGATCATAGGTTGCTTGCTCCCCTTCCGGAAGCTTTTGAATCCCATGTACCATTACAATAGAACGTAATTCTCTATAACGTCGTAGTAGCTTTTGGGCGCGTTGTCTTAAACCAAAATGACGTTGGTCCACATCCGTTCCCTCCATTATCGATGACGTCGAATAGATGGGATGAATAGCTGGATACATATGACGAGTTGCAAGGTCTGCATCTAACTGCCAAACCGTTTCTAATGGTCCAAATGGCATTTCTTCATCCACTACATCTCCAGATAAGTCGACTAAAATAGTTGTAATACCCTCTATATTGTCCGAAAGAATTTTTTCCTGCAAATCTAATAGTTCCCCCGAAATAATATAACTTCTATCAGTAATAAAAACTGCTTCCCCAGATATGTGTGCGAGCTTTTGATATGCTTCCTCTATAGAAGTAGTTACAATATCAGCTAACTCCGTGGTCCCCTCTAATTCACTATGCTCTTCTTTTGGCAATAAAAACACGGAAGTATAGTCTTCTTTAAAACGATGCATGAGCTCGGCTAGTATTACTAGCTGTCCCATTCCAGGTCTAGCAACCAAGCCCGTGGTGCCTCCCTTTACTAATGGCGCAAAAAAATCCAATGCTTTAATTTGAGTTTCAATCATGTCTTTCTTCTCCCCCCGAATGATTAATTCATCTACCGTGCAATTTGCTAAGGAAGCTAAACCAACAAGTGTCCTTACCTCTGCTTTTCCTAAATCGATTTTCCCAGTGCATAAGTTAGAAACTGTAGCAGGACGTATTCCAATGGATTTAGCTGCAGTCGTTAGGTTTGGCACTTTACGTCGTAGTAAAGCAACATTTAATCTTATTTCTTCCACATTATCCCTCCTTCGTTACTTTTAATAGTAATTTAAATTACTTTAAAAAGCAATATTTTATTTTTCAAACGTAAATAAATTTACGCTACAAAGAAAC
>NZ_JBAEAP010000004.1:0-2731 GCF_056205495.1 Psychrobacillus sp.
GATTATTTTCTAAAGTAACAGAAAAGTATAGACCACTAAGTGCACCGACATGGATTGATTTTGGTCAAGCAATAGGAGCAGAATTTACGGAACCTTCCAAGCCTTATTTCAAGTTTTCTATTTTCACTAACAAAATCCTCATTTTTAATAGAGAAATCTCAAGTGATTTGTTTGCTTACATAGAGGACGATTATATGAAAGAAGAAACAGGGGGAGGTTATTTTACTAAGGGACTCCCTTCTAAGGAAGAACTAGTAAAACAATACTGGGAAAGCATAATCACTATCGAGGATTATTTAGCAAATAAGCCATATGAAAATGCAGAAATCCTAATTTTTAGGACGGTTCCACCGGAAAAACTGGAGTTTATTGAATAGGAAGCTTACATATTCATTAAATATACATTATAGAGACACTAGCTTTGGTTAGTGTCTTTGCTATTTACACTAAATTTTAGGAAGAGTGATAACTATGGAGTTTCACAATATACAATTTCTCCAAAACTACTCGTCGTACCAGCTCATACAGGAAGGTTATTCAGAGGATGAGAAATGGTGTGTAGATCAAAAATATTTACTCCGTTTATCTAGGAATACGGATCTTCAACTATTAAAAAATCAGGCGGAGCTCACAAATAAAGTACATAAATTAGATCACCATATCCCATATGTCTATGAGGTTGGGGTTTTAGGGGATAGAAATTACGTAATTTTAGATTACATAAAGGGAGAAAATGGAGAAACGAAACTTCCTACATTATCTGACAAGATTCAATATCAAGTTGGTGTACAGGTTGGAGAAACACTCCGAAACATGCATAGCATCGCAGCTCCACCTAATATTACTTGTTGGGAGGAAGTATGCACAAAGCGTATTACAAAATTAACACCTCAATTTCTACCCATAATAGAGGCAAATCCTGATTATAACTGCATACTTCCTTTTATAGACAGTCAAACTTACCTATTAAAAGGAAGACCAAGCTGTATTCAGCATTATGACTTTCATACTGGTAATATTTTAATCGATGATGACAAGTTTAGTGGTTTAATCGATATGCAAAAAATTAGATATGCGGACCCGATTAATGAATTTTACAAGCTCGAGTACTTTAATGTACAGGTTAGTAAATACTATTCAAAGGGAGTAATAGACGGTTATCATAAGCAAGGAGAGATACCTGCTAGCTTTTGGGAGTTACACCGATTCTATGCTGCAGTACACCTTATTTCAGCGGAAGTATGGGGACATCAAGTTGCAATCAAACAAAAAGAAAAGTTCCAAGCATTTACCCGATTTACGTTAGACCAATTTAATAATTTCCAGCTTTTAATACCTAAATGGTATACCGATCAATAACTAGTGTATAAGACTGCTCCTGTCATTGATATATCAAGAGTGAATTTTCCTAGTGTCTGACCATATAGTAAGCAAATATTCTTCTATTAAATATAAAAATGTCTAGTATTTTTTCATATACTCATCTACAATTAGCACTAGGTACTAATCGTAGATGACAAGGTGGTTAATATGTATAAGTTTGTATTAGGTATTGCTAAAATTATTGTAAGATCTTTTGGTAAAGTAGAGGTATTGCACCAGGATCGGTTGCCAAAAGAAGAGGGGTTTATTGTCACATGCACTCATAGAGGGTGGCTAGAAATAGTTATATTAGGAATTGCAGTTCCTAGACCAATTCATTTTATGGCAAAAAAAGAGCTATTCAATAATAGAATTATCGGTTTTCTGTTACGTAAAATCAATGCGTTTCCAGTAGATCGCGACAATCCTTCCCCGAGTACTATTAAAATTCCAGTTAAATTATTAAAAAGCAAGGAAGTAGTTGGGATTTTCCCAAGTGGAACACGCAATTCTGATGGAGCTCCATTAAAAAGAGGGGCAGTCACAATTGCAAACCTATCCAAAACTCCAATTATTCCAGCTTATTATGAGGGACCTCGTACTTTAAAGGAATTAAAGCAAATGAAAAAAGCTACCATCATATTTGGGGAACCCATTTTTGTACAAGTAAAAAATAAAGATGAATTTACCTTATATACAGAGCTGTTAAATGACCAGACGCAATTATTGGCAGAAGAATTTCAAAAAAACAATCATGGATAAATAATCAGACCTAAGGCTTAGTAAACAAAAGTCTTAGGTCTATTTTAGTTCACTCTACCATTTACTATAATTTAGGAAAGGTCATAAAAAAGGTGGTGAGTTCGTGAAAAACAATAAAAGGAAGTTAATTATATGTACAATTTTTTCAGCAATTTTATTCAGTATCCTCTTAGTCGTGACTTCTTTATCTCCAATGGCTGATATTGGTGAAAACTCAAATAAGTTTGGAACAACGGGCATGTGGCTAGGTTTAGCATTCTTATTAATTTGCTATCTAGTACCCTTACTTTTATATTCCGTCGGTATTTCTTTTATGAAATATATTATGGCTGTTGCATGTGTTTTAGGTGCAATTAGTATATTCTTTTTAATCATTGCATTTGTAATTATTGGTGCGATCTATTCGATAGGAGTACAGCTATTTATAGCAATAGGAATTAGTATTTTATTGCTGATCGTAAACAGCCGTTGGATGTACCTTGCTTTTATTTCAAAGCCAATAACACAGAGCGATTACGCTTAATTGATATTTGTTTCAAAATACAGCCCCTTTGACATAGAAGGGATGGAGGGAAAGTATATGAATTTTAAAAAGATAGTCTACGTT
>NZ_JBAEAP010000005.1:0-4833 GCF_056205495.1 Psychrobacillus sp.
GCTCACCTCACCAATTTTTTAATGTAATGTTACTTACTTCTATATGTTTAGCCAAACCCCTGCTCCGAGTTGCTAAAAACTACTCTTCACACCATTTTTATATAAAAAAAACAGCTATAAATGCCAATAGACATTTATAGCTGGTGTTTTATTAAGAGCGCGTTCTCTCTAATTTTTCTAGAACTTCCTTGCCATCTGTCGACCATTTAATCATACGGTGGTAGGCATCATGGTAAAAGCTGAACCAATAATTGTTTTGCAACGCTTCGTGGACCCATTTTTGCTTAGCAAATACAGAGGTCATTGGGTAGTCATCATAGGCCAAAACCCATAATGGATTTTGATGTGCATGTGTTGGCATAAGGTCTGCCATATGGATGATTGTTTCATCCTTTTGCTTTAATAGCACAATACTATGACCATCACTATGACCACCCGTATGAATCATCTCAATATCTTCTAAAAGCTTAATAGAATCCTTGAATGTAATGACCTGTGATTGAATGGGCTCCCAGTTTTCCTTCCAATATGTATTGCTTGAACGGACATTTGGGTTCTTCATTTCATTCCACTCGACCTCTGAAACATAGATGGAAGCATTCGGAAAACTGGAAACTAATTCTCCATTTACCCATTTAGTTAGTCCACAAGCATGATCGAAATGTAAATGAGTCATTAAAATGATGTCGATATCCTCTGCAAGCAGACCTAGCTCGACCAGATTGTCATCTACCACTGACTCATCTGTAATGCCATAATTTCTGATTTGCTTGTCTGAGAACTTTCCGAATCCTAGCCCAGCTTCTAGCAAAATGTTCTTCCCTTTATATTGGATCAATATTGGATCTGAAGGAAGCTCAATTTGATTTTTTTCATTGACTGGGTATTTCTTTTCCCATAGAGGTTTTGGCACTACTCCAAACATGGCTCCCCCGTCCATATGTGTCGTGCCACCTTTTAACCAAGTTAATGTCATCTCGTGAAACTTATACGTATCCATACTTTCATCCCCTTTGAATAGTATTGATCTTTTACTTTTGGCTAATAAATCTAGCCTCTAGACGATAGATTGGTTGACCTTTTGCAGAGAATTTCTCTTCATATTCAGTCATAATATTATCTTCTGGCATATTCGCATGTAAATCAAGCGATACATACGTCAATAGCATTCCATAGGCTGACATGCTTGTTAGAGAATATTCGAATAGACCTCGATTGTCTGTTTTGAAATGAATCTCTGCATTGTCTACTAAAATAGATTCATAAAGTTTTAAAAAGCCTTCATGAGTTAAACGTCGCTTTGCATGTCTAATTTTTGGCCATGGATCAGAGAAGTTTAAATAGACGCGGTGGACATCATTTTTTTGAAAATATTTTGCTAAGTCCGCACCGTTAACTTTTAATAGACGCAAATTTGGTAAAGGCTGAGCTTCTATTGCATTTTCTAATGCAGAGACAATGACACTGTCATAGAGCTCGATTCCTATATAATTGATGTCGGGATTTTGTTTTGCCATTCCAGTTACAAATTGGCCTTTCCCAGTTCCTACTTCTATATGAAGTGGATTTTCGTTATCGAACACTAAATTCCATTTTCCTTTTTGTTCTTCCGGATTTGGAATCACTATTTCTGGATGAGAATTTATAAAATCCTCAGCCCAAGGCTTGTTTCTTAATCTCATTACCTTAACTCCTTTTACTTGGTGGTTTTGCTAATTTCCATGCATTATGCTCTACTCTAAATGTATAGATGCCGCCAGGAATTGTCATACAGGAAAATTCTCCGTCAACATGCCCATACACTTGATCATTCATTTGAATGGCGAACTCGCGTGCCTGAATTTGTTTCACTTCTTTATAAGCAGTGTGTTTACCATAAAACACTGTGCCAAATATAAATAATAGCTTAGTTCTCTTCAAATGATGTACTACGGTTAGTTCGATTAATGAATCGTTTGGTATAGAGGAAGGAGAGATTTTCATGCCTCCTCCAAAATAGGGTTGATTACACACAGTAATAAACCAAACATCTTCAAACTTTATCGTATCTCCTTGATTTAGTAAAGAGAAAGAGAATTTTTTAAACTTAAATAACTCTTTCACAAGATACAGAATGTACACTAGTTTACCTAATCCTAGTCTATTTAACCACTTTTTCCATTTAGATTGATTGGCTGCGTACACAACATGTGCATCAAAGCCAAAGCCCGCATTATTTATGAAATGAAACGTGTCTGAATTAGTCTTTAAAACACCTATGTCCATCTGTTCTGCCGTCTGATATTCTAAAACATATTCTGTTAGCTGCTCGAGTGTTTGAAACACAAAAAAGGCCCGAGCAAAATCATTTCCACTTCCAGCAGAAACAACTCCAACTCGAACATGATTATACCCTACAGTACCTGAGAGGATTTCGTGCGCGGTACCGTCTCCACCGATTGCAATAATAAGAAGAGGGTCTTGGCTAGCTTCTGCATATTTTTTCGCTATATCGGTTGCATGCCCACTATATTCAGTTTTAAGAAGTGTAAAAGCGAAAGGGAGATGGTCTTGCCATGACTCCCAAAGCTTTTTAGCTCTCCCCTGACCTGCTATTTCATTAACAACAATTAGTACATCAGTCATTTTCTATCTCGCTTTCCAACTCCCAGCTTGCTCTAGAATAGGAGGTAGTCTGAACCAGATTGAGTAATGCCTGCGCTGCCTTAAACTGCATATGCTTCATCGGAGATGGAGACGATTTTAAAGCTTGAAACCATGCAGGAAAGCTTCTAGTATCTACTAATTGAGTCTGATAGGCAGAGCCTGGATAATCGATGTATCCATTTCTTGAAAGAACTACCTTTCTGATAGGCAAATCAATATCTTCCTTTTTAAAAACCTGCAAGAGAATAGATTCCATTCTATTAAGACTGATCATCGGACTTAATAGCTTACTTTCGCTCTTCCCACTTTTCTTCACCCAGAAACGATCCCCACTTCCGATAAATGCATCCAAGTCTCTGCCTTCTAACATGACTATACATATAATTTCAGTAGGCAAAACGATAATAATATCTAATTCCACAGGGGCTTTTTTCAATTTAAAGATTGGGTAATAAAACAGAAAATAATTATCAGGTAATTGTAGTGTGAAAAGTCTCAACAAGCTATCTCTCATATACTTTGGATCTACATAGGATTTTTCCATTAAAGTAGAGCTAGCCCATTTTAATTGAAAATGAAATAATTGATCTAAATACATTCGTCGTAGCTCTTCTTTAGAACTCGGGTTGTAAACAATATTAGGTTCGAAAAAAAGAGTAGTAGACTCTTCGGGAACTTCTTGATCCTCTACGTTCTTTTCATCCAATATCTCTGCAGAGGTTTCTTCTTTGTTTCTTGAAAACAATTTAGAGATAAAGGATTTTTTTTCCTCTACCTCTAAATCCTCCTCCTCCTCCTGCTCCTTCTCCATCCAAGATGTATCTAGAGCTCCTCTTTCATAAGAAGCGTTGACTCGCTCCCATTGTTGTTTTTTTAAACGAACAAATTGAGTAGGGTATCGCTTTAAATCAATTTGATAGCGGGATATATAATCCTGTAATTTGACTAACTGAGCCATTCTATTACCTCCCTCTCACATGTTTATACTGGCAAATTGCTCGTAACGTGGAGTGCTTGCAGGATTTATTTTGTAAATGATAAAATCGCGAACTTCAAAGGACTGTTTCTCCAGGTTAAACGAATCGTACAGACAGGTATCAGTTGACTTCCATTTTTTAGCCACGGTTATATGGGCATGGAATTCCTTTGAAACGTTTAACTCTATATACTCCAGAACTTTTTGCACAACTGCATGCTGAAGTCTTTGTAATTCCTCATTTTCATCGACAGCGACATAAACTACTCGAGGGGTTTTACCACTCCCAAAATGAGCTAGTCCCGCTGTTGTTAAAGTAAATGCTTCCCACTTTATCTCTTTCAAGGATTCGATTAAGTCAGCTAATATAGATTCATCTACTGCTGCTAAGTATGCAAGCGTAATATGAAGGTCCTCGAGAAGAGGCAACGTTTTATGTGTTTCATGCATATTGGTTGCCTTTCTAGCCTCTATAATAGACCTTCCTATTACCTCGGGAACTTTAATACCTATGAAATAATGGTTGCTCATACATTTAAAGTTGTAGGAATTTTTTGTTCAAAGGCTTTCTGAAGCTTTCTTGTTAACTCTCCAGGTTTTCCGTTCCCAATAACATTCCCGTCGATTGAGATAACTGGCATTACCTCTGCACTAGTTGAGGACATGATGAATTCATCCATTTTCAATGCTTCTTCTTTAGTAAACGCCTCTTCCACTACCGTTAATCCAATCTCTTCACAGCAATCTAACAATACTTTTCTAGTAATACCATTTAAAATCAGGTTGCTCACTGGATGTGTATACAAAACACCATCTTTAATGCCGTACATGTTAGAGGAAGAGCCCTCTGTTACCGTATCTCCACGATGTAAAATAGCTTCAAAGCAATCTTTTGTAACAGCTTCCTGTTTAGCGAGTACATTGCCAAGTAGGTTTAATGACTTAATATCACATCTTAACCAACGAACATCCTCCACAAAACAAGCCTTAATCCCACTTTCAAGCTGAGCAAGTGGACGTGTTGTTTCTTTCGTATAAGCTGTCAGCACGGAGCTAACTGCTGGATTAGGAAAATTATGAATACGAGGGCTATCCCCACGTGTTACTTGTAAATAGATTTGACCATTTTGAACTTCATTCGTTTCAATTAGCTCATGTATCATTTGATGAAGTTTGTCTTTCGTATAAGGAATGACTAAGTTAATTTTATC
>NZ_JBAEAP010000006.1:0-1650 GCF_056205495.1 Psychrobacillus sp.
GGAAATAATAATTTAAAACGCTCTCAGAGCTAATCTCAAACACCCTAATAGATAGCAAACTTTCCAGTAAAAGTAATATAAAACTATAAATTTTAAAAAGGTTCCCAAATTCATATTTGGGAACCTTATTTTGTGATAAAATGGATGTTATGAGGTGAGCGAAATGCAACAAGAAATTCCGAGATTATTAAAGGATTTTTTAGTATATTTGACAACTATTAAAGGGAAATCTCCTCGAACTAGAAAAGAGTACGAATATGATATTAGTCTGTTCTTACGTTTTATAAAATCAATGGATGAGGACATTCCTGCAAACAAAATAGAAGAAGTAACTATAAAAGATATTAAGATAGATCGAATAAGAGAAGTCACATTAGAAGATCTTTATATGTTTATTGAATTTTGTGAGGTACAGAGAAATAATAGTGCAGTAACTAGAGCGAGAAAGGTTGCAACACTGAAATCCTTTTTCAAATATTTAAAGGGTAAACGAAAATTATTGGAGGATAATCCGGCAGATGAGCTGGAAAGCCCTAAAATCGGGAAAAAGTCTCCTATTTACATGAATCAGGTAGAGGCAGAACAATTTATAGCAGGTATAAAGCGGAGCAATCATTACTTTAGAAATTATTGCATGATTATGCTGTTTTTGAATTTAGGACTTCGTGTCTCTGAGTTATGTAGCTTAGATCTTAATTCGATACATGACCGAACCCTTCGAATCGTCGGTAAAGGAAACAAGGAACGTACAGTATACTTAAATAACGCCTGTATTAATTCTATTCACATGTATTTTGAGAAGGAAAGACCAACTATACAAGGGGCAAAAGACAATAATGCTTTATTTTTATCTCAAAAAGGAACACGTCTAACAAGACAAACCGTTGCTAAAATAGTGAAGCAGATCAACGTAGACTCTGGACTTAAAAATGATAAAATAACTCCACATAAGCTACGACATTCAGCTGCAACGATTATGTACAAGCATGGAGCAGACATAAGAAGTCTACAGCATATTTTAGGTCATACGAGCGTTTCCACGACCCAAATCTATACGCATGTGGAAGACAAAGAAATACAACAAGTTTTAGAGAGCAATCCATTCAATCAAATCAATTAGGTTTACATAATATTATTATGTAAACCTAATCATGATGTGTCACAAGTTGAAGTGGTTAATTCGATCTTGAACTTAAAAACTTTAATGGGATACATTAATCTGGGGAGAGTATAGTTTGGAAAACGTGGAATTAATCATAATATGAATCAATTGATTGCTTTGTAATAAAAGTACTGATAATCATTTTTTCGTATAGTTAAGTAAATTTCATAAAGACCAGAATACCTATGAAACACGAACATTTATTTATAATGATTGTAGCTATAAGAAGAAACTGAGGTATGAAGGAGTGAGACAGAAACGACATATAAAGCTAGCTAAATTACTATGGATGCCGTTTCAAAACCCCCTCAAAAACCCATATTACCTAACCTAAATAAAAATTATTTTTCCAGAAAGACATACGAATATTATAGTATTGTTTTTAATGTTCGTGTTTTTGAGCTGGTGATGGAGAGAAGATGATTTCTGTATTGTACAGAAATCATCTTTTTATTGTCCTTTAATTGGTGACTATACAAAATGAAAAA
>NZ_JBAEAP010000007.1:0-8859 GCF_056205495.1 Psychrobacillus sp.
TTGTATATGAACCTGTTTTTGTAGAAATATTTAACCCTTGTTTCATTGCTTGCTCTGGATTGATGTATTCATTACTATCTTGCTGGTATCCTACATAATGGTATAATTCCATATGTTATTCCCCTTTGATATATGTTCATAATTAGGTATGTTAAATTAGCAAAATTATATTAAGTCGTCCCAAAATCACTTCCTATAGGAGACGAGCTCACTTTTTAAATCAAAACCACATGACTTATAAAGACCTAACGCTTGGTCGTTACCAGAATTGACGCTTAAAGTAATTTCCGTAATACTCTCGTAGGAAAATAAGTATTGTAAGGCAGCTTGCAGAAGTTGCGTCCCCACTCCTTGTTTCTGATAATCAGTAGAAACTGCTATATACTCTATTGTCCCGTCGTTAAAACTAGGCTCTGCCTCTACATATACATAACCTTTAATATTTTTAGTCCCATCTGCTACCACCATTAGTTTGTTATGTTTGTCCAACCTACTTAATATTTCTGAACTATTATAGTAGGTCTCTGGAAAAATAGCAGTGTGAAGGGCTTCAAATGATTCTTTAAAAGAATGGTCGTATTCAACAACTTCTGTACTTTTTGCAAAAAAGCTTTCTTTTTTGGCTGTTAGGATCAAATGCTGACCGGTTTCCACTCCGCCAGTTTCACGAATATATTCTCTTGTACGAAAGTTTTCCTTACCGACAAAGAATTCGAAGGTTTTAATTTCAAAAGGCAGCTTTGAAACCAGGTGTTTCCACATGGCATCTGCTATTTCCTTATATTGCTCTGACTCTAAAACAAATGGTCCCCATACCTCAACGGTTCTCTCTTCCTCATCTATGTCAAAGCCAAGAGCACCTTTAATCGTGTCTAGCTCAGAGGCTACAGCAAAGGAATGCTCTAAATCCAAATCAGAAAACTCGTGAAGTATTGTATATTTTATTTCCTCCGCGTCTAGTCCACAATAGCCGATATGGGATATGGATTGATTATTAAGTGTTTCAAGAAATGTTGAAAGCTTTGTTAGGTTCGATGGCTTATTAATTTCTAACATGTTATTGCCTCTATTCTAGTATAATATAGTGCTTACTAAAGAAACTTGGTTCAAAGGGGTTATTAGTTTCTCCTGCTCCTATTTTGAGCCTAATACAGTAATTCTATATATCGGCTAGAAATCCTCTTTATTTTAGAGGAGTAGACAATGTTATAAACAGTAATTTCCAAGGTGTAAAATGTGATGATTAGAGAATTGGTGAATATTGTGCTAAAATTGGGATAAATTAGATATCTCAAGAAGGGGGCTTAAAGTATGTATATAGCATTGGACATGATTAATACATTATTTCCTCTTGTAATAGTCGGAGGAATTGTAGTATTTGTTATACTCCGAATGAAGAAAAAGTATGAAAACGGTACCCTTGGTAAGAAAAAATCAAAAAGTGATCAAATTTTATTAGATAGTTTAATACCATTTGGATTGATGAGTGGACTTGCAATTGCTGTACTTTTAAACATATTCTTCCCAATCTCCTTACTAACTGCAATCAATTGGGCAACTGGGTTCGGTTTCTTACTTGGATACTTTGCTTATGAAGCCTATAGTAAAAAAGAAGACAGCTATTCATAAAAAAGGCAAGTTGAATACAGATTTTGAACAATCCAATCCAGTGATATATATTAAGAAGTAACTTCCATAAACCATTTTAGAAAGAAATAGCAATCCGATGTGTTTTTTATCGGATTGCTAAGCTTAAATGGTACGTTTTTCAAGAAATTATTTTACTTTTGGAAGCGTTTATTAAATTTTTTATTTGCTCAGAATCTCCTTCATTAAACGCCTCTACAATTGCACTACCAACAATAACCCCGTCTGCTATTCCGGTCATTTTTTCTACTTGATCGGGAGTAGATATCCCAAACCCCACCATCACTGGTAAATTACTTATTTCTTTAATAGAAGAGAGGTACTCACCTAAATTATTATTCATTTCAGTCCGAGTCCCAGTTATGCCATTGATGCTGACTGCATATATAAATCCTTCACCAGCATCTACGATTTTCTTGATACGTTCTTTAGGACTTGTCAAAGACACAAGTGGCACTAATGCTACGTCCGTTTCACTAAGTACTGTCCGTAAAGACTCACTTTCCTCGTAAGGTACATCAGGGACGATTAAGCCACCAATACCAAGATGATGACAATCCTTTGCAAAATTACTTAATCCATAGCTTAATAAAGGATTATAATATGTCATTAGAATCAAAGGTATAGTCACCTCATGAAAGAAATCCTCTAATTCCCTCATGATATTTTTTAAGGTAGCTCCGTTTTGAAGAGCTCTTTCGCCCGCTTGTTGAATAGTTGGTCCATCCGCTACCGGATCTGAAAATGGAATTCCTAATTCAATAGCAGTAGCTCCTGCCTTTTGAAGAAATAGAATTCTATCCTTCAACTTATCTAGACCCCCATCCCCTGCCATAATGTAAGGTACGAAAGCTTTTTGTCCATTATTTAAGCAGCTTACTATTGCCTGTTCAAGTTTCCTTTTAGTCATGATTCAACCCTCCTAATGCATCTCTGACTGTATGGACATCCTTATCCCCACGACCAGATAGACAGATAACTAGTGTTTCTTCAGGACTCATTTCTTTAGCCAGGTTGGCTGCATAATAGATAGCATGGGCACTTTCTAAGGCTGGGATAATGCCTTCTGTTCTGGCGAGTAATTGTAATCCTTCTAATGCTTCAGAATCTTTTACTGCATCATACTTCACTCTTCCAATATCGTTTAAATAACTATGCTCTGGCCCAGCTGCCGGATAATCTAACCCAGCTGAAATAGAATGTGCCTCCTGTATAAATCCATCATCATCCTGGAGGATATACATATACGCACCATGTAGTACACCTTCTTTAGCGCCTGCAATGGCTGCAGCATGCTTTCCAGTTTCGATACCTTCTCCCGCTGCCTCAACTCCGTATAAAGCAACGTTTATATCGTCTATAAATGGATGAAACATTCCAATGGCGTTACTTCCTCCGCCAACACAGGCTACGATGGCATCCGGTAGCTTCCCTTCCTTTTCAACTATTTGCTTCCTAGTTTCAACACCAATGACACGTTGAAAGTCGCGAACTATTCTAGGAAATGGATGAGGACCAAGGGCAGATCCTAATATATAATGGGTGTCCTCTACATTGGCTACCCAGTACCTAAGTGCTTCATTGACTGCATCCTTTAAGGTTCCAGACCCTTGATCTACTGACACTACCTTGGCACCTAGTAGCTCCATTCGAAAAACATTCAGTTGCTGTCTGCGTACATCCTCTTTCCCCATAAAAACGATACATTCGAGGTTGAATAGGGCACAAACAGTAGCGGTTGCGACTCCATGCTGACCTGCACCTGTTTCAGCTACAATCTTTTTCTTTCCCATTCTAACAGCGAGTAATGCCTGCCCAATCGTATTATTAATTTTGTGTGCACCAGTATGATTTAAATCTTCACGTTTCAATAAAATTCTTGCCCCACCTATTTCCTTGGTGAGTCTTTCTGCAAAATATAAAGGTGTCTCTCTTCCAACATAATCCTTTAGGTAA
This sequence comes from Psychrobacillus sp., assembly GCF_056205495.1. NCBI lineage: Bacteria > Bacillati > Bacillota > Bacilli > Caryophanales > Bacillaceae > Psychrobacillus > Psychrobacillus sp. Next base: position 3,604 of record NZ_JBAEAP010000007.1, read on the forward strand.
TAGTTCACTTCCTCTAAAAAGGAGGCATCTTGGATTGCTAATTCATAGGCAGCCTCTAATTCCCCTAATGCAGTCATTAATGTTTCCGGGACATACTGCCCACCAAAACGTCCATATCGTCCAGCCTTCGTTTGTACCATGCTCATCTCTCCTCATCCTTGACCGTTAGTATAAATTCACGTATCAATTGCTCATCTTTTTTTCCATCTATCTCAACTCCACTAGATACATCCACCATAAAAGGCTTTACTCGTTCAATAGCCTCTTTTACGTTAGATACATTCAGCCCACCGGCCAAAATTACTCGATTAGGGGATATTCGGTGTCCATTTAAAAGCTTCCAATCAAAGGTCATACCACTACCGCCCATATAATTCGTGCCTGGGGCATCAAAAAGCATATATTCTGTATCAAAATTACTCGCTTTCTCAACGTCCTGTTCTTCTCTAATAGCAATTGCTTTAATAGTGGGAAACTTAACAGCCTCTATTAAGTCGGATTCCTCATTACCATGTAATTGTATATAATCCAGAGGGACTTCACGAATTGCTTGTTCCAGTTCCTCTACCTCCGGATTAACAAACACTCCTATTTTTAACAACTCTGCTGGAACTAGTTTTGCTAGCTCATGCGCCCGGTCTATTGTGATCCTCCTTTTGCTAGGTGCAAAGACAAAGCCTACGGCATCGGCGCCGGCTTCTACTGCTGCAAGCACATGATTTTTCTCCATCAAACCACATATCTTCACTTTAGTCATAGGACAATCACTTCCCGTTCAACTTGTAAGCTACGGATAGACTCCTGCACCTTACCGCTTCTCATTAAGGCTTCCCCAACTAGTACTGCACTGGCACCATAGCCCGCAACTCTTTTGGCATCCTCTGCGGTCCATATACCGCTTTCACTGATTAACACCCTTCTCTCTTGAAATGGAAAATGCTTTGCCAAATCAGCGGTATTAGTTAAATGAACTTCAAATGAATGTAAGTCTCTGTTATTCACTCCAATAAGTTTTGCATCTAATTGAAGTGCTACATCAAGCTCTCGGGCGTTATGAACTTCTACTAGCACCTCTAGACCATTTGACACTGCATATGCATATAAATCTGTTAACTTTTCCTTTGAAAGTGCTGCGACAATGAGAAGAATGACAGACGCACCAGCACTTTTAGCAAAATCTATTTGTATTTCGTGTATGATAAAGTCCTTGCACAAAATCGGTATGTCTACTGTATCTGCTACAGTCATTAAATCTTCAAAACTACCTTGAAAGAAAGGAGTATCGGTTAAAACGGATATGCAGGCAGCCCCGGAATTTTGGTAGAGAAAAGCTTGGTGAGCAGGGTCAACCATGCCTTGAATTAAACCCTTGGAAGGGGATGCTCGTTTAATCTCTGCAATGACTTGGAGCTGCTTGTTCTTATATAAAAGCTCAAAAAGAGAAGATCTTTTAATATCTTTTTTAGATATCGGTAGCTTTTTTTGCATCAACTGATTAACAAAGCTCTCTTTTTCTTTAAGAATTTTTTCGAGAATCGTAGTCATAGTATTACCTCCTGCGCTGCAGAGGAGCTATAGGCGATAACCGCCTCCAATTTATCAAAAGCTTTGCCAGAGAGAATGCTGTCTTTAGCTAGTTTTACACCCTCAGGTATATTATTAACAACTCCATTGGCAAAAAGACCGATACCTGCGTTAAATATAACGCTATCAAAATAAGCATCTTGCTTACCGTTAAGCAAGTTCCGCATTATAATGGCATTTTCCTGAGCAGTTCCTCCTTGTACAGCTGAGGCTGGATATGTGGTTAGGCCGACATCCTCAGGAGAAAGGGTGAAAGGGATCAAGTCCCCCTTTTCTACTAACACGAAAGAATTACTGCCTGCTAGGGAAGCCTCATCCATACCTCCTGTCCCGCAAACTACAATTGCTCGTTCTCTTCCAAGCATATGTAGTACCTTCCCATATTCCATCGTAAAGTCTGGCCGGTTAATGCCGGTGTATTGACTGATGAGTGGAACTGGGTTTGTAAGTGGACCAACGAGATTAAAGATAGTTGGTTTACCTATTTGCTGCCTTACTAGTCCGATTCTTCTTAGTTTCGGATGTACAATTGGTGCATATAAAAATGTAATGCCTTCATTTTTTAATATATTTAAAGAACCTTGTATATCAATCATAGATTCTATTCCAAGTGCCTCTAATACATCTGTACTCCCAGATGCACTGGAGATTTTTCGATTCCCGTGCTTAGCTACCTTTACACCCGCACCTGCCATAACAAACGCTGAAGCCGTACTAATATTAAAGCTATTAGATCCGTCACCTCCAGTTCCGCAATTATCCATATAATTTCCGGAGGGTATATCTAGCTTGACGGCTAAAGATTTAATTACCGTAGCAAGAGCTGCTACTTCGTTTGCCGTTTCTCCTTTTTTAGATAAAGCAATCAAAAATTCCTGTATCAAGTTTAAATCTGTGCTTTCCTCAAAAATAATTCTGGAAGCTTCCTTCATTTCCTCGAATGATAAATGCTCTTTCTTATTAACCTTTTCAATATACTCTCTCATCTAATCTCTCCTCGTCTCATCTCAGCTAAATAAAAAAATCCTCTCCATAGGAATATAAAAATTCCCATGAAGAGGACGATGTTAACCGCGTTGCCACCTCTAGTTGGAGTATATATACTCCCCCTTTGTTCCTTATAACGTAGGAAATACGTCTACCTCTAAAACAAAAATGTTATCAAGGTAGCTCTGATAAGTCCATTCACATCAGTTGCAAATCAGTTCACACCTACCACTGACTCTCTTGATTGCATCACTGATGCTACTTCTCTTATTTAAACAATTTCTCAGCTATACTCATCTCGACTCGTCTGTTCTATTGGCGACATTGCTCTCAATGCCTTCTGCCTTTACCCGAACATAAAAGTTATTGTCTATGTTAATAGGAATACTTTAAATTGTCAAACTATTTTTGTTCCTAAATAATAATTTCAATTTCAAGACCACCATTTGTCATACTTGCAAAAGGTATATGATTAGATTCTTTGTCAGGCTTTATGCCAATAATGATACTTTGTGCAGATATTTGATGGGTATAAATGTAATTGATGAATTGCTCGGAAGCAATAAGCCCCTTTTCTCCCGTTTGGGAAACCTTCACCATTGGCTGAATACCAGGAGAGGTATTTCGAAGCTTAACCTCTAGTCCTTTTTCATTGCTTTCTATGATTGAAATATAAGATTGTCCGCTTTTAAATTGCACCGCACCATTCCCGTTATTTGCATTGATAGTAAAGAAAATTGATTGACCCTGAAGAGGCTGAAATGCAGCATTTCCTCCAAACAATGTGTTGTGTGCTACTACCCCTGTTGTTTCTGCATCCAAAGGTATTCCTTCTGGACCCATTTTAATCGTATTCCCAACTGCCCCTACGTCCTTACAGTTCCATAATCTTAAGCCGTAAAGAGTCAATGGATTCTGTGTTTTAATCGTGTTACCTAGAACAGAGCCGTCCTCCAAATTTCGAACTAAAATCCCTCCAGCTATTTGTGGGTGATTTACATCAATTACGTTATTAGATATATTAGCAGCAAAGTTTGGCTGTGTAGCAATCGAATATCCAACATACATAACGTATGGCTCAAAAGTGGTGTTAGCTACGTCTAACTCCCGTGGTGTGCCATGAACGATATTTCCCTCAATAATCAGTCGATCAAATGCTCCAGCAAAAATCACACCCTCGGTTCCAAAACAATTCTTTATATGATTATTTGAAATTATCGTATTCATTTCTTGATTTTCCCTTGATTCTCGTTGTACCCCACCAACATATATCGCTCCAAGTGGATTTTTAGCATAGCCACAATCTTCAATTTTATTGTTCACTACGATGCAGTCTTTCGTAAACTGGTCCACATTCGTCCATTTATAGAACACACCACCGACCATGGAGTCCGAGATTAAATTATCAGTTGCGATTAAGCCACCTGCTGCGTGTCCATCGATTGCTTTTCGCTTATTTCCTCTTAATGTACATCCAGTTACTAAAAGGTCGTTTGCCTTAGGAAACATAGTCCCAAGAGCATTTATTCCATAACCCGGATCAACATACGTATGCAGCTTAGAGGCGTTCGGATGACCAGCTCGATCGCTTATACAATTAATCACTCTCGGTCTCTCCACTGCAGAAAAAACAAAATTACTTGAGTAATTGTCATGGGCATTACATTCTAGAAAGGTAATGTCTTTGTTATCCTCGTATTGTAAATCTGTTGGCAAATAGTCTCCCAAATGACCAACTGCAAAACCAGAAAAGTTAAAACCACTACTCTCACATGACTTAAATAGAACATTTTTGCAGCCACGATGCACTAATACTCCGCTGCCGACATTCCCGATGAACCCGCCACCAAATATTCCAAAAGGTTTTCCATCATTTCTTGCGCGCTCGCTTGTATCAAAGCTATTATTTTTACGGTAGTTCCAAAAACCAGACGTGGGATATCCTCCAGCTTTCGTTCCTTTTTCCCCATATCCTGTGACTGGATCTATGCCCGGAAATTCCCCATACCCTTCAAACGTAATCCCCTCGATTACACAATCCTCACATTGCTGAAGCTCTAAAATTCCTTGGGCATGTGTCCTTGTAAACAATACTGCACCGTAGCCAACTAAATGCACTCTTTTTTTCCCTCTAAGGAGCAGGCATGGCTGGTCATTATTTGGAAAATCCTTTAGTTTGTTGTTTTTTTCTAGCCAATAACGCCCTGGTGGGAGAATTAACGTGTCTCCATCTCTAGCGTGATCAAAAGCAAGTTGGATTAATTCTTGAATCATTGTCCGTCCGGTTGTGTCGGCCTTAATCGTCTTAGCTGTTCCACCATCCATTTCATCTAACATTTCAAAATTACGTGTTATTCCTTGAACGAAATCCTTTGAAAGTTTATCTTCAATGTTAGTTGGAATATAATATTTTTTCCTGGGTGTATAATTAGTCATTTTTATATCTCCCCTTTTAAAGTATTTTATACAGGCTAATTCCTTAACAACGTTCTTTTCCTTCCCCCCTTTATGTTCTTATAAAACGATTAACCCCCTACACACGGGATTAGTATTTTACTAATTCGATGTGTAGAGGGTTATTTCCTTTACTATGTAAGGCAGAAACGATATTTCAGTTAAAAAGGCTAGTCCAAGATATGCTAATTTACCTAAAATTAATTATTGAAGTAGGATTATTTTTTTATG
>NZ_JBAEAP010000008.1:0-1851 GCF_056205495.1 Psychrobacillus sp.
TTGTTAATTAAAAATTGGTTCTTGAGGGTCATCATTAGTCGGCTTATTTCATTAATCGGTCGGTTTTTGCCGATAATCGGTCGGTCAAGCCAGATAATCGGTCGGTTCTTCCAAATAATCGGTCGGTCACCCGAATGATATGCCCCCTGGCGTATGCACAAACAGAAAAAAACTCCCCAGTACGCTACTGGAGAGTTCTCTTTATCATTTATTACTGTGCAGTTAATCCGCCATCGATGACGAATTCAGATCCTGTTGAGTAGCTTGCTTCGTCGGATGCTAGGAAAAGGACTAGATTAGAAACTTCTTCTGATTGGGCTACGCGTTTCAGTGGGATGTGCTTAGCGAATTCTTTAATCAGTTCTACTGCATCGCCTTGGCTTACCATTGGTGTTTCGATGACGCCTGGGTGTACAGAGTTCACGCGGATGCCTAAGTGAGCTAATTGAAGAGCTGCAGCTTTCGTCATACCACGCACCGCAAATTTAGTGTCTGTGTAGCCAACTGCTCCGCCAACTAATCCGTTCATAGAAGAGATGTTCACGATTGAGCCACCACCAGCTTTTTGCATAGATGGGACAACTGCCTTTGTTCCAAGGAATACGGAGACTTGGTTGATGTCTACGATTTTACGGTAATCTGCTTCTGTCATTTCCATTAGAGGAGTGGACAGGCTAATACCTGCATTGTTAACTAAAATGTTAGCTGGGCCAAATGCTTTTTCTGTTTCCTCGATCACAGTTGTCCAGTCAGCTGCTTTTGTTACGTCTTGCTTGACGAACAATACGTTTTCTCCTAATTCTTTTGCTAAAGCTTGTCCGCCTTCTTCGTTTAGGTCAGTGAAAACAACCTTCGCACCTTCTCTAACAAACGTACGTACGTGTGATTCACCCATTCCACGTGCTCCACCTGTAACAATAGCAACTTTATCCGTTAAACGACCCATTATAAATTCCTCCAAGAATCATATTTTTTATTAATAAAGTAAACGATTACAACCCTATTATAGTTCTCTTTTCTTCAAAACCAAAGAGATGCTACAATGATAAAAATACTGTATTAGTCTTAGCCATTTAACTAAGAAAATACCTTCACTAAGCTAAATCCATACTGCTCAAGTTCAATATATACTACTTGAACGTCCACAGACAATGATATTAATCACACAGTATCTATTGAATTGTTCCAGTGCTTTTTAAGGAGACGTCAACAGTCAAATCAAATGGTAGGTTAGGATAAGCTTGCTCCCATTTATCAAATATGTCCTTCTCATAGAGCTGCATAGTTCTAAACTTTAGTCCGAAGCCAAAAGGATCTAGCTCTTCTTCTTGTAACATAGTAAATAGCTTTTCTAATTCGGACTTTATTTCCTTAGAAGCTAACTTACTGTACTCATCTAGATTTTCAACATGCAGTCTCTTATCTGACTGGCTGACTATACCATCCATTTTTACATTGATTTTAATGGATGCTGGCTGACCATTTTTTTTATTTACCTTGTATTTCATATTTACATTAATTAGATTCAGAACTAAATTTAATTCATCTGTTTCCAATTTGACGCTATAGCCGCCAATATTATTGGCAAGGGCATTGTAATCTCTAGTGAGGCTAGAGGATAAATGAAATGAATCCCGTTTTTCCTTTACGATGATTGATTTATTTACAATCAGCTGAGAACCTGACTCATTGGACTCGACGATTGGTAGAACCGCGTCAATACCTTCACTATAAAAGCTCCTTCTAAATTCATATAAGTACGTAGAGACAATATAAGGGCTTTCGGTGCCTACATTCCCAAAAAATTTAGAGAGAGGTGAAATGACTGCGGATTCGCCTTTAGGCTCCGTT
>NZ_JBAEAP010000009.1:0-7459 GCF_056205495.1 Psychrobacillus sp.
TGGATGGGCAAGAAAAAACAGGTGTCACGATTATGTATATGGAGGAAAAACTCGATGCAGGGGATATCATTTCTCAGCGTGAAATTCCTATTACACATCTAGATGATACTGGAATTCTGTTTAACAAACTAAGTGAAGTAGGAACTCTCCTTTTAAAGGAAACATTGCCATTAATCATTACGGGCAGAAATGAACGAATTGTCCAAGATGAGTCTCTAGTTACCTATGCAAGAAATATTTCACGCGAACAGGAAAGAGTAGATTGGACTAAGTCTGCAATAGAAATTCACAATCAAATCCGCGGTCTTCATCCGTGGCCTGTAGCTTATACTACTTTGGATGGGCTAACGGTGAAAATTTGGAAGGCAGATACACTTGATATAAATACAAATGAATTACCAGGGACAGTCGTAAAAATTGAAACAGATTATTTTGTTGTTCAAACAGGTTTGGGAGAAGCTATCCGAATTGATGAGCTACAGCCGGCTGGGAAGAAAAAAATGTCTGCAAATGACTATTTGCGAGGCGTAGGTTCTAAATTGCGAATAGGAGACAAATTTGAATGACAAAAAAGAATGAAAAAATATGGACAGGTAATGTAAGAGATGCAGCATTAACTATACTAATGGCTGTTGAAAAACAACAAGCTTATAGCAATCTGTTGCTACATCAAACAATCGAAAAGTATGACATCGAACCAAAAGATCGAGCATTATTAACCGAGTTAACTTATGGAACGCTTCAACATAAAATGACATTAGATTATTACCTTCAGCCCTTTATAAAAGGTAAGCTGGATGACTGGGTTAGACAACTTCTTCGTTTGTCCTTATATCAAATACACTATCTATCAAGAATTCCAGACCATGCAGCTGTAAATGTAGCGGTTAACATTGCTAAGCGAAGAGGACATAAAGGAATTTCCGGTGTAATCAATGGTATTTTACGCTCGATCCTTCGAGAAGGCGTCCGTTCAACGGAAGAAATTCAAGACAAGGTAGAGAGGCTTTCTATCGAGACTAGTCATCCAATGTGGATGGTGAAACGATTTATTTCTGAATATGGTTTTGAAACAACTGAGCAAATGCTTAAAGAAAATAACGAGCCTCCTGTGACTACTTTACGTGTTAATTTATTCAAGCGAACAGTAGAACAAGTTATGCATTTAATGACTCAGGAAGGATATGTCGTGGCAAAGAGCGAAGTTATTCCAGAGTGTATTTATTTGTTCAATGGCCAAGCAGCTAAAACGACAGCTTTTCAAAAAGGATTTGTTACCATTCAAGACGAAAGCTCTATGATCCCGGCTTATGCTCTTCAAGCAGAACCAGGAATGACCGTGTTAGACATGTGCTCTGCACCAGGCGGAAAAACGACACATATAGCCGAGAAAATGAAGAATACTGGAAAGCTTGTAGCAATGGATATTCACCAGCATAAATTGAAGTTAGTAAAAGAAAATGCTGAAAGACTAGGCTTTAGTTTTATTGAAACAGTAGAAAAAGATGCACGCCAAGCTTCAGAGTTATTTCCAGAGCAAACGTTTGACCGTATTTTAGTAGATGCTCCTTGTAGCGGTCTAGGGGTCATGAAAAGAAAGCCTGACATTAAATATACGAAAAGTGAAAAGGATTTCGATTCACTGAAGCCGATACAACTAAAAATATTAGACGAAGCATATACACTTTTAAAGCCAAATGGTTTAATAGTTTATAGTACGTGTACAGTGGACCGTGAGGAAAATGAAGGTACAGCCAAGTTATTTATGGAAAAACATCCAGATATGGAACTAAAAAGTTTTCCAGACGTTGTAAAGAATATAAAGCAGCAAGAAGAGGATGGTATGTTACAGCTGTTTCCTCAAGACCTGAGAAGTGATGGATTTTTTGTGGCAGTTTTTCAAAAAAAGAGCTGATTGCAACGGGCTCTATCTATGAAGAGGTGAAGGGATAAATGAGGTTCGTTGTTAAAACTGATGTAGGCTTGAAAAGAACCATTAATGAGGATCGTGTTGGGGTATTTAAACGTGAGGATGGTCGTATTTTAGCTGTTGTTGCGGACGGAATGGGTGGTCATAATGCTGGAGATGTAGCTAGTGAGATGGCTATTACTGAGTTCGAAAAGTATTTTCATGCTTACAATCCTTCTGTTGTTCCAGCAAAAGATTGGTTAATGTACACGTTTCAAACCATTAACCAACTAATTGCCCAGCATTCATCCTCTAACACAGGATGTGAGGGTATGGGAACAACTTTAATTGCAGGATTGTTTGAAAACAGCAAAGGGATTATAGCTCATATTGGGGACAGTCGCGTTTATCAAATTACACAAAACTTGGTTCGGCAAATCACAAGAGACCATTCTTTTGTAAATGTCTTACTCGACTCTGGGGAGATAAATGAAGAACAAGCAAAAACACACCCTATGAAAAATGCAATTATGAAAGCAGTCGGAACCGAACGAACTATTCACCCTGATTTTTTTGAAGTAGAATTTGCAGCGAATTCATATTTTCTTTTTTGCACAGATGGTTTAAGTAATAAAATAAGTGAATCCTATATACAGCACTTGCTATACTCAAAGAAATCTCTTTACGAAATGGGAGATGAATTAGTAGAGGAAGCTAATAAGTCAGGCGGAGAAGATAATATTTCCCTGATCTTGTTAACGAATAAGGATGAGGAGGTGTAAGGATGTTAATCGGCAAAAGAATTAGCGGCAGGTATAAGTTGCTAGAGATGATTGGTGGAGGCGGCATGTCCAACGTATATTTGGGACATGATATGATCTTAGACAGAGACGTCGCAATTAAGGTTTTGCGATATGATTTTTCTAATGAAGAAGAACTGCGTCGTCGCTTTCAGCGAGAAGCACTTTCTGCCACAAGCCTTACACACCCTAATATAGTTAATATCTACGACGTAGGAGAAGATGAAGATATTCACTATATTGTTATGGAACATGTTAAAGGTGAGACACTAAAACAATACATACAGCATAATGCCCCGGTTTCGCCCGTTAAAACAATTACTCTTATGAAGCAGCTAACTTCGGCTATTTCTAATGCACACAATAATCATATTATTCATCGAGATATAAAACCGCAGAATATTTTATTGGATGAGCAAGAAAACGTGAAAATAACTGATTTCGGCATAGCGATGGCATTAAGTGCAACTTCCTATACGCAAACTAACTCCGTTTTAGGAACCGTGCATTATTTGTCACCAGAACAAGCTCGTGGCGGAACTGCTACTAGAGAATCAGATATTTATGCGCTAGGAATTGTGTTGTTTGAATTATTGACTGGACAGCTTCCCTTTTCAGGAGAATCAGCTGTATCCATTGCATTGAAGCATTTACAGGCGGAAACACCATCGGTTAGAGCTATCAATCCTGTCATACCACAAAGCTTAGAAAATGTTGTCCTAAAGGCAACTGCTAAAGATCCTAGAAACAGGTACCGATCTGCAGAGGAAATGGAAAGAGACTTATCAACTGCCATGTCACCAGAAAGGTCCAATGAACCAAAGTTTGTTGTTCCTGTAGACGATGGAGCTACGAAGGTTCTTCCGGTTATTAAAGAGCCTGTTTCTTTTGAAGATGTTGCAGAGACTAAAAAATTACAAACAGAGGATAAGCCTCCTGAACAAACAAAACCAAAGAAGAAAAGAAGTAAATGGAAAATAGTGACAGGGATAATAGCTGGCCTGATTTTGCTAGCATTAATCATAATCATAGCTTTCCCCGGGTTGTTTAAACCGGACAAGATAGAAGTTCCTCCTGTAGCTGGGTTAGAGGTTGAGGACGCTATAAAATTACTTGAGTCAGAAGGCTTTATCATTGGAGAACAAATTTTAGAATTTGATGATGAGGTCGAAAAAGACCATGTCATAGGTACAACACCAGAAGAAGGAAAAATGCGTGACGTAGAAACTGAGGTAGATATAATTGTATCCCAAGGGAAGGAAACTTCTGTAATGGGTGACTACGAAAATCAGGATATCACCCAGGTTATAGCTTTGCTTGAAAAACAAGGCTATAAAATTGAGGAAGATAAAATATACGCTTCTGCAACAGCGGGTACCATTTTAAAGCAGGAGCCTGAAGCTGGACAAGAAATTATTCCTGAAGAAACCGTTGTCCGTTTTCAAGTAAGTATTGGACCAGAAATGATTACTTTGAGAGACTTAAGGGAATACAATGAAAAGAATTTAAACGAATATGCAACAAACTCGGGATTAAAGATCGTTAAAACAAAAGAAGTGAACCACGATACAATTCCTAAAGGAGCAGTTGTAGAACAATCTCCGGGGCCAAACCAGAAACTCGCAAAGGGAAGTACGGTTGAGGTAGTGATTTCTTCTGGACCAAAAGCTAAGCCAACTAAGACGTTTGTAAGAATTGTGCCAATTCCTTATTTGGAGCAAGAGCCTGATGGTGAAGGGGAAGAAGGAGAAAATGAGGAAAATCCTGAGAAGGAAGTTGTTCCTCAAATAATTCAAATTTATATTCAAGACAAAACACATAAATTTACTGACCCTCCAGTTGAAGAGTTTGAAATTACATCGGCAGTAGAGAAAAAGATTTCACTAGAAATTGTGGAAGGCGAGGCTGGCGGATATCTTATTAAAAGAAATCAAGAGGTACTCGAACAAAAAACAATAAAATATGAAGATATAGATTAGGGAGGCATAGGATGCCAAATGGTCAAATAAGAAAAGCGCTTAGTGGTTTCTATTATGTATATGATAATGGTAAAGTGATTCAATGTAGAGGGAGAGGCGTCTTTAGAAATAGAGGCGAATCTCCTCTAGTTGGTGATTTTGTTGACTATACTGTCGAGGGAGAGAACGATGGTACTATAACTGTCATCCACGAAAGAAAAAATAACTTAGTTCGTCCACCGATATCGAATATTGATCAGGCCATTTTAGTTTTTTCTATTAAAGAACCAGACTTCAATACGATATTATTAGACCGTTTCCTAGTAGTTCTAGAATCCTTTTACATTGAGCCAATCATTTGCTTGACGAAAAGTGATTTGATGGATACTAAGATGGAACAAACAATGAAGGATTATATCAACGATTATGAAAATATTGGTTATGATATATTAATGACCTACAAAGATGATCCGGATTTTAACGATAAAATAACCCCTATTTTAAAAGGGAAAACTACAGTATTAGCAGGACAATCAGGGGTAGGGAAATCTACTTTATTAAATACAATTCTCCCTTCCTTAGATTTAAAAACAGGGGTAATATCGGATGCTTTAGGACGTGGGAAGCATACAACCAGACATGTAGAATTAATCGAGGTTTGTGATGGTCTTCTAGCTGATACCCCTGGCTTTAGTTCTTTTGAATTTGATTTAATGGAAAAAGAAGAGCTCTCTAGTTGTTTTCCTGACTTTGTAAAACGACAGGACGAATGTAAGTACCGAGGGTGCCTACATGTAAATGAGCCAAAATGCGCTGTAAAAAAAGCAGTAGAGCTTGGAGAAATTAAAGAATATCGATACAAACATTATTTACAATTTTATGAAGAAATAGTAGATAGAAAGCCGAGGTACTAACTTATGGTAAAGATTGCACCTTCTATTTTAGCAGCAAATTTTGCAAAACTTGGGGAAGAAGTATTAGAGGTAGAAAAAGCTGGAGCTGAACTTATTCATATAGATGTGATGGATGGTCATTTTGTTCCAAACATAACGATGGGACCGATTGTGGTAGAGGCTTTACGACCACTTACTAACCTTCCATTGGATGTACATCTTATGATAGAAAATGCTGATCAATACATTGAGGCATTTGCTAAAGCTGGAGCTGATTATATAACAGTTCACGTGGAGGCTTCACCACATCTTCACCGTACAATTCAGTTGATTCGTTCATTTGGAGTGAAGCCAGGAGTTGTGTTAAATCCACATACGCCTGTTGAGTCAATTATGCATGTATTAGAGGATGTTGATATGGTTTTATTTATGACCGTCAACCCTGGATTTGGTGGTCAGAAATTTATACATTCCGTTATTCCTAAAGTAAAACAACTTTCTCAAATTATACAGGAAAGAAATCTTTCTATTGAAATTGAGATTGATGGAGGAGTCAACGAGGATACTATTATTCCTTGTGTGGAAGCAGGAGCAACTATTTTAGTCGCTGGTTCCGCTGTTTATAATGCACCTGACAAAGGAAAGGCACTTCAAAGAATAAAAGCTGCAGGATTGAGTGTGGCTTCAAAATGAAGCGTGTCTTCATCTGCGCAGGTGGTCCTGTAGAGGAAGTTGTTGATCTTAGACAGCTTCCTTTTTTACAAGAAGAAACAATCTTTATTGGGGCTGATAGAGGTGCCTATCATTTGTTGAATGCTGATATTATTCCAACAGAGATTATTGGAGATTTTGATTCTATTAGTTATAAAGAGTTGGATACACTACGAAAACACGTGACACATGTATCTATAATGCCCTCTGAGAAGGATGAGACAGATACACGTTTGGCTTTAGTAGAAGCAATGAAATATAAACCAAACGAAGTTATTTTAACCGGTGTAAGTGGTTCTCGTTTGGATCACTATCAAGCAGCTCTTCATGATGTATACCACTTTCAACGATTGAATCCTGAAGTCTCCTTTTATATCCAGAACAATAAAAATAAGCTTCAATTTCTACTTCCTGGAACACATAAAATAGATCAACAAGAAGAGTATAAATATATATCTTTTTATCCTTTTGGTGAAAGACTGGAAGACGTTACATTAGAGGGATTTTTGTATAATGTGGAAGAAGAACCAATAAAATATGGCCATGCAAAGTTTACAAGTAATGAACAAGTAGAGCGAACAAGTACTATCTCCTTTAAGTCAGGCATATGTTTAATGATAAGAAGCAGTGACTAAAAGGGAGGAAATTCGTGTGAAGGTCTACACATTTAAATTACCTAAATCTGTTAGTAGTTTAATGAAGGTATGTATTCGTCTTTTTAAAAAGGATGAGGAAAAAAAATAGTTTTAAAAAGAAATAATGCCAGGTCGACAATTTGTCGGCCTGGCATTAATTATGAGAGCGATTAAACGCGCTCAATTTTTCCTGATTTTAAAGCTCTAGCAGAAACCCATACGCGTTTAGGTTTACCGTCTACAAGAATACGGACCTTTTGAAGGTTTGCCCCCCATGTACGCTTAGTAGCGTTCATTGCGTGAGAACGAGCATTACCAGAACGAGCTTTACGCCCAGTGATTGCACATACTTTTGGCATTATAATTTCCTCCTTTAAAAAAGAAGCTGAAAGATTTTCAGTTCGATATTTCACATACTTTAATAATTTACCACAGACTCTTTTGATAAGCAAGTATATCAAGAAAAAAACCTTTACACTATAAAATAACAGTTTAGGTTCAGTAGTTACTTGCAGTGTTGGGGTTTACATAGTTACTATAGTAACAGATGGTG
>NZ_JBAEAP010000010.1:0-9921 GCF_056205495.1 Psychrobacillus sp.
AAATAGAAATGAAATTAAGGTAAATTACCGTCATGGAAAAAGACATTCCCTTACAAATTAGAAGTGAAATTTATAATGTATGCAGATTTACATATTCATTCGCACTATTCCGATAGTACCCGTTCTCCTAAGGAATTTGTCAATAAAGCAAGAGAGCTCGGTATTGACTTATTATGTGTAAGTGACCACAATACAACAGCAGCTTAAACGAGCTCAGTCTATACAGTTTTTCAGCTTTGTTTTTGCGAGTAAATTGATTAGCGCTTTCTCGATGCTAAAGCTGTTCCCGTTTATTGATTGGAGTGCCAGACGGCGACTCCTACGGGTTGTGTGGGACAGGTAAGACATCACAACCACGCGCGCTAGCGTTGGGTGATGGCTTATCGCTCACCCCGAGGAAAGCGTCCGGCTGGTGCGGAAATCAATTCTACTCTCTGAGGTCTTTTGACTTTCTAACTACCCTATTTCTATGATAATTACTGTATATTTTCAAATACTGCAGCTATACCTTGGCCTACCCCTACACACATAGTGGCAAGGCCTAATTTCACTTCTCTTCTTCTCATCTCGTATAAAAGGGTAGTCACTATTCTTGCTCCGCTAGCACCCAACGGATGTCCGAGAGCGATTGCACCGCCATTCACATTTACAATTGTTGGGTCGAGTTCTAATTCCCGTATGCAAGCCAACGACTGGGAAGCAAATGCCTCATTTAATTCGACTAAGCCAATTTCTTCTTTTAAAACTCCTGCGCGCTTTAATACTTTGTTAGTTGCATATACAGGTCCTATTCCCATTACATCAGGCTCTACACCAGCAGTAGCGGATGCAATATACCTCGCTATAGGCTTCAAACCTAATTCCTTGGCTTTGTCTGCGCTCATTAGAAGTAAGCCTGCTGCTCCATCATTTACACCAGACGCATTTCCAGCTGTTACAGTCCCTCCTTTAAAAATAGGAGAAAGGTTGTTCAGCTTTTCCAAGCTTGTTTCTGGTCTCGGATGCTCATCAGTATCAATGATCACTTCCTGACCCTTTTGATTTGTATACTTCACTGATATTATTTCGTTCAAGAAGCGATTTTCAGCCATTGCTTTTTTAGCCCTCTGCTGACTTTCAAAGGAATAGAAGTCCTGATCTTCTCTAGTTATTTTATATTTCTCGGCAACGTTCTCAGCTGTTTTAGGCATCGAATCTGTACCATACATTTCTTCTAACAATGGATTTATAAATCTCCATCCAATTGTCGTATCTATAAGCTCCATATTCCCTCGGGGAAATTCTTTCATAGGCTTTGCCATTACATAAGGGGCGCGAGTCATGCTCTCTGTTCCACCAGCTATGTATATATCGCCTTCGCCTACTGCTATGGCGCGAGCAGCATAAACGATAGCATCTAAGCCAGAACCACAAAGCCTGTTTATTGTCGTGCCGCCAACCTCTATTGGAAGACCAGAAAGTAATGCGGACATTCTTGCAACATTACGATTATCCTCACCCGCTTGATTGGCATTGCCAAGGACGACTTCTTCTATTTGGTCCAGTGGTAAACCTTCATTTCTTTCTACTAGTGCTTTTATTACAATAGCTGCCAAATCGTCTGGTCTAATACTTTTTAAAGATCCATTATATCTCCCGATAGGAGTACGAACAGCATCGACTATTACGACCTCTTTCATCTTCACCCCTCCTCACCGGTATAGCTGTAAACTCCCTTGCCTGTCTTCCTTCCAAGACGACCAGCCTTGACGTATTGTTCAAGGAGGGGGGCAGGGCGATATTTTTCACCAAGCTTTTCATGTAAATAGTTTAAATTGTTCAGTCTAGTATCTAAACCAACGAGATCTCCTAGCTCAAACGGACCCATTGGATAATTTAAGCCCAGCTTAATAGCCTTATCAATTTCCTCTGGCGTACCGATTCCTTCCTGAAGCATATAGAACGCTTCGTTACCAACCAAAGCACTGATTCGACTAGTTATGAAGCCTGGAAATTCTTTAATTACTACTGTTTCCTTTCCCATTTGCTCAGCAACGTTTTTAATAGCAGTAACTGTTTCATCACTCGTCTCAAGCCCTCTTACAATCTCTACGAGTGGCATTTTATGTACCGGATTAAAAAAGTGCATGGCAATTGTTTTATCCGGACGATTAGAAAAGGAAGCAACTTCAGTAGGACTCATGGTAGATGTATTAGTAGCAAAGTAACACTTAGCCGGAGCATACAGTTCTAATGCTTCAAAGACGGATCTCTTAATCGCTAGCTGCTCAGGTACAGCTTCTATAACTAAGTCAGCCGTTTCTACTGCAAAAGAAAGATCTTTTTCATAACTCAGCTTATTTAAAGACTTTTCCGCCATTTCAGAAGTTATCTTTTGTCGTTTAATACCTTTTTCAAATAAGCTCTCAATTTCTTTTTTAGCCTGTTCTAAGGCAGTAGGCTTTGTATCCACCAACGTTACGGCAAAACCAGAAAGTGCAGCTACGTAAGCAATACCTCGCCCCATTACCCCGGAACCCACAACAACTATGCAGTTAATCAATATAAGCACCTCCATATTTTTTATTACTATACGAAAAAAGGACAGGAACCACTCTAGCTTCCTGTCCTGTTATTTTATAGTCCTAAAGGGTTCAAAGGACGGCTACCATAATATGATAAAATACTCTTCGTTTCTGTGTATAAATCTAAGGTTTCGATACAAAGCTCTCGACCAAAGCCTGACTGTTTATAGCCACCAAACGGAGTGCCTGGAAATGCAGAAAACGGACAATTTACCATTACAATTCCTGCTTTTATTTGATTAGCTACTCTTGTTGCTCTTGCTCCGTCTTTAGACCAAACCGCAGAGCCAAGACCAAAATTAGTATCATTAGCTAGCTTAATAGCTTCTTTTTCATCCTTAAACTTCATTACTACCACAACCGGTCCAAAGATTTCTTCCTTAACTATGTTCATGTCGTGATTCACATTAGTAATGATAGTTGGCTCAAACCAGAAGCCATTTTCATATCCTTTAGGAGAGCATTTATGACCTCCAGCTAGAATCTCTGCTCCGTCCTTAATTGCCGACTGAACATACCCATCTATTGTGTCTAGCTGTGTTTGATCTATAATTGCGCCCATATGCGTCCCTTTATCAAAAGGGTTTCCTAACTGAAGCCTTTTTGTCTTTTCTACAAACTTACTCATAAATTCATCATAGATTTCCTCTTGGACATACAATCGAGAACGAGCTTCACAGGATTGACCTGAGTTATAGAAAATACCAAACAAGGAGCCATCTACTGCTGCATCAATATCGGCATCAGAAAATACTATACTCGGAGACTTCCCGCCTAGTTCAAGAGTTACTCGCTTTAAGCTTTCAGATGCCTTCCCCATAATATCCTTACCAATAGGCGTGGACCCTGTAAAAGCAACCTTATCCACTTGTGGATGCTCGACTAAATAGTTACCTATATCCGACCCTGACCCTGGAATGACGTTAACAACTCCGGCTGGCACGCCTGCCTCAAGGCAAATCTCCCCTAGTACAATGGCAGTGAGAGGAGTTAAAGAAGCTGGTTTTACAATAACCGAACAGCCTACTGCAATTGCCGGAGCAACCTTCCAGGCAGCCATCATCAGTGGGTAGTTCCATGGTATAATTTGTGCACATACGCCAACGGGTTCCTTTTCGGTGTAGTTGTGAAACTGACCGGGTACGTTATTAACCGTCCCTCTATGACCAACAATTGCCCCTGCGTAAAATTCAAAATCCTCTATTGCCTGTGTTACTTGACCCTGAGCGGCGTGTAGTGATTTTCCCGTATCTAAAATTTCTAGCTCTACTAGTTCATTAAACCGAGATCGCATGATGGCAGCTATTTTATTTAACACTTGTGCCCTTCGACCAACGGGATACATTTTCCACTTTCCATGATCAAAGGAATGACGTGCAGCAGCTATTGCCTTTTCTGCGTCCTCCTTTGAAGCCTTTGCAACTTCTGCCACTAGTTCGCCTGTTGCCGGATTGTAGGTTTTTATCGTTTCACCACTCGACCCTTTCATTTTTTCTCCATCTATTATTAAATGATAAAATTCTCTTTTAATAGTTTCTTTTTCCATTTTGTCGTCTTTAACAGTTGTCAAAGTACCCACTCCTTATTTTCCTGTGAAAACAGGTTTTCTTTTTTGTAAGAAGGCTTCAACACCTTCATGGTGATCATTTGTTAGACCGGCAATACGCTGGGTTTGTGCCTCTAATTCTAAGTAATCTTCTAACCTCATGTCTGAAACCGCTTTCAAATTTTGTTTTATAAGAGCAATGGCTTTTGTCGGTAGAGATGCAAGATGCTCAGCAAATTTAGTTACTTCGGTTTCCCAGCTTTCCATAGGTATTATCTGGTTTGCTAAACCTAGCTCTTTTGCTTTTTGTGCCGTAACCTTCTCACCTAATATAGATAGCTCTAACGTTTTCGCATACCCTATTAGTTTAGTTAAGTAATACAGGTTCCCACAATCGGGTACGAGTCCCACATGTATAAAGGCGTTGATAAGACTAGCCTTTTCTGATATCACTCGAAAGTCACATGCTAACGCCAGACTAAACCCTGCTCCTGCCGCTACTCCATTAACCGCAGCTACTACTGGCTTTTCACATTGCCGGATTTGGAGAAGCATTGGATAATAGGACTCTCTGAGTAGATTACCATGATCCATCTGATCATCAACTTCAGCTAAATCCTGTCCTGAACAGAACGCTCTTCCTTCTCCAGTTAACACGATGCATCGTACTTCCTCGTTAGATGATGCCGATTTAAAGATAGTCTTAAGCTCTCGATTCATTTGTGAGTTAAAAGCATTTAGCTTATCTGGTCTGTTAAGGGTAATCCACGCTACTCCATTTTTCACTTCAAACTTAATCGTCTCATACATACGCTCAACACCTCGCTATTTCCCTTGATAGTTCGGTTTTCTTTTTTCCATAAATGCATTCATTCCCTCTTTTTGATCCTCGGTACCAAATAGCAAATAAAAGTTTTTTCTTTCATATTGCATACCTTCATGGAGAGAATAATCTACCGCCTTGTTAACAGAATCCTTTATGAGACGGAGAGAAATAGGCGGTTGTTTAGCAAGCTTCTGGGCCAGCCTCATAGTTTCTTCCATAAGTAGCTCGCTCGCTACTACTTTGTTGATAATGCCATGGTCGAGAGCCGTGGCTGCTAGGATTCTTTCCCCGGTCCAAAGCCATTCTAGCGCTTTTGTTTTACCGACTAGCTTCGTCAATCTTTGGGTTCCACCAGCGCCCGGCATTACACCAAGTCCTACCTCTGGGAATGAAAACTCCGTTCCTGTGGCTGCTATCAAGAGATCACAAGCAAGTGCAAGCTCAAAGCCCCCACCAAAGACAAATCCTTTGACTGCTCCTATAATTGGCTTTTTAACAGTAGCTATACGATCCCAATCAGAAAATTGATTTAGTAACTCAAGACTGATTGGATCGTCCTCCATCATTTCCTCAATATCAGCACCAGCCGAAAATGCCCTGCCTCTTCCTGTTATGACAATAACCCGAACTTCTTTTTTGCGTTCAAATGCTAGCAGTGCATCCATTATTTCACTAACCATTCTTCTATTTAGTGAATTGAGCCGATCAGGACGATTTAATTCGATTAACCCTATATGTTCATTAATGCTTGTTTCAATGAAGTTGAAGGACATTATTCATCCTCGCCTATCATTAGCGTAACTAAGTCTCCTGCAAATCCCATTAAATCCTTTCCTGAAGCCCTTCCTTCCGCTGATTTTAGTCCAGCTTTCAAGGAATCCATATCATCATAGATCATTTCACACATTAAATAATATTCCGACTCTCCTCCCATTGGAGAACCAGTAAACTTAGTTACCTTCATTTCTCGTAGACCTGGGATTTTTTGTGTAATGGGAGCGTGTACGTTAAAGTAGTGTTCATCAAATTCCATTTTGTTTTCTGGGTGCTTATACATTGCGACTAATTTAGCCATTCATAATCCTCCTTTACATAATAGTAGAGATTGGTTTCATTGCTTCAAATACGTTTTTACAGCTTTTACAGTACAAAATGCTTCTACAAGCCGTTGGACCAAAAAGATTATCTAAGGTAGTATAGGTTGACCCACAATAAGCACAGTCCACCTGCCACACATCTTCTCCTTCCTTAAATATAGGAGGAGGCGCTATGCCAAACTTCCTTAGTTTTACATGCCCTCGTTTTGTTATCCTTTCCGAAGTCCAGGGAGGATGAAAAATAAAATCTACCTCCACTCCCAGTACACCTGGTACTCGCTCGATTGCAGCCCTAGTATTGCCTTTAATAATTTCTAACGCAGGACAGCCTAAAAAGGTAGGCAATAAATGGATATGAACTTTCCCTCCATCTATTTTTATCTCCTCCACCATACCAAGATCCATAATACTAACCGAGTCTATCTCCGGATCCATTACTTCATAAAGGGCATTGATCACTAAATCCTTTAAAACTATTAAGCTTTGGGTCACTCTTGTCACCTCTTTTCATTTGAGCCTTACCAGGAAGCCGCCGGATCCATCCTATATACCTCTGAAAGAGTTTCAATCGCCTCATCTAAGTCCTTCAAATGCACTCCATTGCGACCATTTTTATTTGGAACAGTAGATATGCTTGGCTTAGCAAGCTGAAGAAATTCAAAGGTAGGTGCTACGCTTTGTAGCCATCTTTCCATTAATAAGTTCTCTGGTTCTATTAACTGATGCTTTTCTATAATCTCCTTGTCTGCTCCATAGGAGAAAAAATCAGCAAAGTCATCACTCACTAGCATTATTGCATCTGTCATTTTCTGTTTAGCTAAGTCGGTTGAATTCAATAATTGCTTAAACCACGTTTCCCAATGCAACCGGTGGTAGTAAATTTCCATCTTTACCTTTTTAGCAATTTCAGCCAAAGGAATATATGAACTAGAACACAGGGAATCGACTTTAACCTTTTTGGCAGTCATATAAAAATAGCTTCTGACTACTTGCAAAGCCCAATCATATTGAGGGACCTCCATGTAAGAGCCTTTCCCGTTAGCTCTTTCCGTCAGTATGCTATTCTTTCTTTTACTGGACTCCCTCAGGTGAGCAAGATCATCAGCATTCCCCAACCCCAACTCTTCAAGTAGGTTGTAATACATGACGGCATGCCCCATACTATCCTGGCTAATGGATGAGGAAGCGACGTCCTCTTCTATATGAGGAGCGAGACCTAGCCACTCTGATCCACGATACGCATACATAAAATCGTCATCTGCTAACTGAAAAAGTAAGCTGGCTATAGCTTCCTTATGCTCCTTGCTCATATCAACAGTCATTTCCGATCCCCTCCCCAAGATAATATTTCTTTTTCATCTAATATTTGCTGCTCATAGTGGCGCCACTTTTTCTTTAGGTACCCGTAGCCCTTTGTCGTTCGATAATCCTTGTTGTCTAGTCTTGCTAACGTTTCCTTCTCCTCTAGGTCAAGCTTACGGATATGCTTGCGATTGACGATCCATATGTCAGCTACCGGCTCTCGTCTCATAAAGTTTTCTTGAGCCATTATAAAAGCCATGTCTTCATTCGGAGCGAGTAAACTAAACTGATGTAAAAAAGCTGAGCTTGGGGTTCGTTTGCTAAATATTTCATATTCTTGATAAAAATTTTCTTCTTTCATATTAGCTGCTCCTTCCTTAGCTTACTGTCGCACTAAGCGCATCACGGACCCATGCATTATTTTCATACGAGATTCTTCTTAAATTTAGGCGTGCCTCTGATCTAGGACCACCGTTTTTAATAATTTTCTTAAACTCATTCCAATCAGGCTGCTGGTATATCCACGTATTAGTTTCTTTATCGAATGTTAAGGTTGGATCAGGAACAGTCAGCCCCAAGGATAAAATTCTAGGGATGTATTTATCAAAAAAGATTTGTCTAAATTCTTCATTTGTTTTCGTTCTTATTTTGTATTTAATCGTTAAATCCTGTTTAGAGGAGCCAGTCGTTTCCTTAGATGCGGGGCCAAAGAACATAAGGAGCGGCTCCCACCAACGGTTAAGGGCTTCTTGAATCATCTCTTTTTGTTTGCTTGTACCTTCAGCGAGAGCCATGATAATCGATTCCCCATGCTGAGCGTGAAACACCTCTTCGGCACAAATTCGCTGCAACGCTCTTGAGTACGGACCATACGATGCACCCAGCATATTTGTCTGGGTGATTATAGCCGCTCCGTCTACAAGCCAGCCGATAATCCCAGCATCTGCCCAAGTTTTTGTCCCCATATGAAAGACATTGTGGAACTTTAGATCTCCTTTAAAGAGATCCTGCATCAAATCAGCCCTATTCTTCCCATAAGGCTTTAGCAAATCCTCTGTCACCCTAAGTAACAGCTGTCCATGGCCCATTTCATCTTGCACTTTCGCCATAATACCTAACTTTCTAGATAGAGAAGGAGCACGTGGCACCCATTCCTTTTCTGGCAGAGCTCCCATTATTTCACTCATCCCATGCATAGAGATCAATTTGATTAATGTGATGCGGTATTCCTCAGGCATCCAATCATCGGCTTCAATCTTATCTCCCAATTCAATCCGTTCCATAAAACGATCCATTTGCTGCTGCTCATCTTGTGAAGTTAGAACTACGCTCACTTACCTTCCTCCTTTATTTAAGCTATGCTTTTCTAAAATAACTCATAACACCATTAAAACGCCTTAATATTAAAGTTATATAAAATGCTTTAGTCCCCAAATAAACGAATGCAATAGAACTCAATAAGTATGAAAAAAGTTACTATAGTAGTCTCTATGATTAATCTGTAATTTATATAACAAATATAAAACGAACAACTTAAATTTAGTGATACTTTTATTACAGATTAATAGTATCCTTGAAATTAGTCAACTAAAAATTCAGAAAATAACAATAAGTATTGGACCATAATAGCAAGAATTAAGACGATTCTTTCTCCTATATTTGTTAAAGTAGACATAAGGCAATTACAAACGAAAAAAGTTATATGATATGATAAATAAAATTTACTGACAGAGGGAGTGAAAATTCGTGGCTAAAGTTAACCTTTCTTTCGAGGAAATGTGGCAAAAGATTATTTCTTGCGATAGTAGTTATGATGGATGCTTTTATACAGCCGTAAAAACTACTAAAATTTACTGTAGACCCTCCTGTAAATCCAGAAAACCCAAAAAGGAGAACGTACAATTTTATGAAACTAAATCTGAGGCAGAGAATGCTGGTTTTCGAGCCTGTAAAAGATGCAAGCCTGATATAGAACTTGCGCCTCAGGAGGATTTAGTGAGCGAAGTCATTTCTTTTCTGACCCTCAATTACAAGGAGGTAATAACGCTGGAGAGCCTCTCTTTACATATTGGAGTAAGTCCATTCCATCTGGAGCGAGTCTTTAAACATGTAACGTCTGAGAGTCCACGTACGTTTTTAGAAAAAGTTCGAATAGAAAAAGCAATCCACTTATTGAAGAATACAGATAATACAAACCTAGAAATATCATTAAAAATAGGCTTTAAAAGTACATCAACTTTCTATAAGGCTTTTAAAAATTCCTTACAAACCTCTCCTAGTGAATATCGAAAACAATGGAGGAGTTCGCAAATATGAAGGAGATCCTAAAACCAAATACACTAAATATACCTACACCTCCCGACTTTAGCTTTGAGGAATGTCTAGCTCATTTAATGAGATCTGAACAAGAAACAGTGCACCAAGTGATAAATTACTCTATTTATAAAGCTATTAAATTAGATGATGATGAGCCCATTTTGTTTATGATTGAATGGAAACCTGATGCTCTACATGTACGATTTCCACTTACTACACCTTCTGCTAAGCAGAAAGAGCAAATTACTTCATTTATAAGAGAATGGTTTG
>NZ_JBAEAP010000011.1:0-4910 GCF_056205495.1 Psychrobacillus sp.
GTGAAGCAGACAGAGGCGGCGCGGCTCAGGAAGAATCCACCAATTAATGTAAAATGTTTCGCAAAATAGAAAAATAAGAAAAAATTTTTAAAAAAGCGGGGAGTTTCCTCGCTTTTTTACGTTTTTCCGAGCGAGACGGACAAACGTTTCCTTGACATAACGAATTGAATTCCTGTATAATAATGCTCTGAATATACTGCGGTGAAGTATGCCCATCCGGCAGGGGGTGCCCGGGAAACTTTCCGCAAAAAGGATAAAAAACAGAAGGAGGAGCATGATGATCAAATATATCTTAAAAAACTGCATAATTAGATAGATATCCAATTAATATTAAGAGAGGATTATTTTAATCAATCTTTAATTTATATAATCGAACCTAGTGTTAAACGAACAATCTTTTTACAAAACTACAATTAGATTCTCTTTTTGTATTCTTATTAAACAAACGTGCTTACGTTAGTTTAAGTGTAACATTTCACATAGAAAACCAACCATAGCCTTTAACATAACCATTTATTTGAAAAAAAGATATCCTAGTACATTTCTTCAAAGGCTGCAAAATGTTCACTTTTATGTTTTATAGGTGCTTTTCCTGAGAGTTTGTTTGACCAATGGTTAGTATGTTTTTTCTTTTCTTGATAGCTTCAATTACTCCATCTGAAATTTCCTTCTGTGTTAACCACCTTGGGCGGGTACCTTCTATTAAAAATCCCAATTGAACTTGATGATAGGAACAATTTTTAGGCAGTACAGCTTCTCGTTTAACCCTTTTTAAATCCGAGCTACTCCCTAAAATATGAAACAAATCCCACCTACTTTTACTAATGGAAACCTCCGCTGCAATTATTTTAAGTGCCTCTGGAGCAGTCGAGTGTATCCAAGCTACCACAATATCAATCCCACCATTTTCATTAATTGTTGTATGCACCTTCTTTTGTAATTCAGCATAATTGTTATAATCAAGAAGAAGTGGGGTTATATGATTATTTAAGTCCGTCTGTTCTATTAGATCTTTCATGCGTTTGGGACTTCTAGCGATAATTGAAACATGATATCCCTGATTTAATAACCAGAGGGAGACTCTGGATAGCATCCCAGTTCCACCGACTACTAAGGCATGATTCATAATATTTCCTCCTTACGATACAATTGCTCGATAGAAAAACTTTTCTGCCCCATGCAAAAACGTCTAATTTCAGTCGCACTATGTATTAAATAAGGTTCCATTTAGTGCTTCAATATAACGAGTGGCAGATTTTTGAACAGTTCGCTTGGCCTCTTCTTTAATGACAAGATGAAAGGCATCATATAAACGCGCAAACTTCAATTCTTTTATCCTAATGGAAATCCTTTCTACAGTCGCTTCTGGAAGAGGGATAAAGTTTGGATAACTGTACATAAAGCTTACCCATGAACGGTCAGCTACGACACGAATGATATCCCCAGTCATTAAAACTCCGCTTTGGTTATCTCCATTTTTCCATTCTAAAACTGTGCCACCTTTAAAATGGCCACCAATTCTATGTAGGATGATTCCTTCTTTTAGTTCAAGTGACTCACCAGACCAAAAAACTATTCGCTCACTTGGTCTCATAACCCATTCTTTATCATCTTCATGAATGTAAATTGGAGCGTTAAAGGCTTCAGCCCATTCTACTTGACTAGAGTAGTAGTGTGGATGAGATAAAGCGATTGCATCAATTCCACCTAAATCTTCTATTTTGCTAATCGTTTTTTCATCTATATAAGAAATACAATCCCATAATAAATTGAAATCCTTGTCATGTATGTAATAGGCTGTTTGACCAATTCCAAAACTGGGACTAGTGTTTATGCTGTATAGTCCTTCTTCTTCGATATTAATAGTATTTTTGTATATGCCTTCGTTAATCATAGATTCTAATGTGGTCCAATTTTGTCCCTTAGAACTAATAAATTGTCTTTCTTCACCGCAAATTATACATTCCTTTGGTTTCCCAAAAGAATTTTCATACTGAACTCCGCATGTCTTACAAATATATCTATCCAAAATAATCACTCCTCCTCTAAAATTCATTTTAGTTTGTGTGTTCTGGTATATCTTGTAATTGAATTGTATCACTATAAATAATGCGTCAATCTAATACTTTTGATTGAAAATTCAATATTATGTGGAGAGTTTAACGTAGTATGTTTTGAAAGAGAAGATAAGATTGGGAGGATATTGTTTCAGAGGAATTGAACTAACGGCAAATAAAAACGACTCTCTAAAAAGAGAGCCGTTTTCTATATGATTATTTTAAGTATGATGTATTAATTATTCATCTATGGATTCTTCTAGTTCCTTATCCTCTTGATCTTCGGGAACTTTGACAACTTCTAGATATTGAATGTGATGACCGTCGATTTCTTTGACAGTAAATTCGTAGCCTTGTTCTAGGAGCTTTTCACCACTGACCACATCGTAGCTTTTTGTCATAAACCACCCACCAATAGTATCGATATCTTCTTCATCAATATTAATATTTAGTAAGTCATTTAAGCTTTCGATTAACATCTTAGCGTCAATAATATAATGGTTTTCAGCAACCTTTTGAACCTCAGGCAGCTCATCTGTGTCAAACTCGTCGCGGATATCGCCTACGATTTCCTCGATGATATCTTCAATCGTGACAAGACCAGAAGTTCCTCCGTATTCATCCATTAAGATGGCCATGTGAATACGTTCACGTTGAATTTTAAGTAATAAATCAGCGATAGGCATGTTTTCAATTACTCGAATAATTGGCTGCATGTAGTCAGCTACCGGAGTAGTGGCGTTTGCAGGATCTCGTATAAAGGCAGTTAAAAGATTTTTCATATTAACAAGTCCGATAATATGGTCTTTATCTCCATCAGTTACAGGATATCTTGTGAACTGTTCGACACCTACGACTTCAAAAACCTCACTAAGGGTTAAATCCTTATCGATGGAAGTGATTTCAGTTCTAGGAACCATAATTTCTTTTGCTATACGATCATCAAATTCGAAAATTTTGTTTACATACTTATACTCTGCTTGATTGATTTCTCCACCCTTAAAACTGTCCGAAAGAATCATTCGTAATTCTTCCTCGGAATGGGCTACTTCTGATTCTGAAACAGGCTCTAATCCAAACACCTTGGTCGCTAAGAAACGTGCCGATCCATTCATACCATGGATTACCGGATACATAATTTTATCAAATATGACTAACGGCTTAGCAACTGCCAATGTAATCTGTTCAGATCGTTGAATAGCAAATGTTTTAGGGGTTAATTCTCCAACTACTACATGTATATATGTTACTAATGAGAACGCAATGATAAAAGAAAGTAAAGAAGAAACACTTTCTGGAAGCTCAAAATACTCAAATGCTGGATGTAAGATTCTTTCTATAGTTGGTTCTCCCAACCACCCTAATCCTAAAGCAGTGATTGTAATACCTAACTGACAGGCAGATAGATATTCGTCCAAATTGGAAACAACCTTCTTAGCATTAATAGCTTTTTTGTTTCCTTCAGCTAAAAGCTGATCGATTCTTGTTGTTCTTACTTTTACTATTGCAAATTCACTTGCAACAAAAAATGCAGTGAAAGCGATTAAGACAGCAAAAGCTGTCAACCGTATGGCTATGTCCAAATAATTACTTTGTCCCTAACCCAAATGGGGGGTAGAACAAAGTGTACACCTCCTGTTTTCTAAAAAAATAGTTTCTAGGTTTAATAATAAAATATATAAAAAGAAATTACAAATCTTTATTCTTTAGGTTGCGACTTCATATTTCCCCCTGTAATCTTGAGATATAGTTTTCCTATTTGTTAGATAATTTTGATGAACTAGGGGGTATGGAAAAATAGTGAAAAAATATATTGAAATAGCAAGTGCTTCAACGAAATTAGGATTAACATCTTTTGGTGGACCGGCTGCTCATTTGGCTTATTTCCGAGAAGAGTATGTGCAGAAAAGGAAATGGCTAGACGAAAAGTTATATGCTGACATTGTGGCTATTTGTCAATTCCTACCGGGGCCAGCCTCATCTCAAGTGGGCATTGCTATCGGCATACTAAGAGGAGGAATAATTGGTGGGATCATATCATTTTTAGGGTTTACCCTTCCTTCCATTATACTGCTTGTATTGTTTTCAGCATTTTTGATATCTACCAACTCATTTGACAGTGGGTGGCTACAGGGATTGAAAATCGTTGCAGTTGCCATTGTTGCTCATGCTTTATTGGGAATGCAAAAGACACTTGCACCAGATCGTATACGTATTTCCATTGCAATAGCTTGTGCCATTTTAACATTACTTATTCCAACAATAGTAGGTCAATTTAGCATATTGATTGCAGCTGGATTGTTTGGATTTATATATTTCCGTTCCGATGAAAATGAACCTGCTCCAAATATTAGGCTTCCTTTTGGGAAAACAACAAGTATTATTGCTTGGATTTTGTTTTTTGGACTTCTTATTTTTTTGCCGTTATTGAAGCCATTTATAAATTCAACCTACTACTTAATTTTTGATATTTATTATCGTGTCGGTTCTTTAGTTTTTGGAGGAGGCCATGTTGTACTGCCCATGCTTCAGCGAGAGGTAGCACTTTCCTCTGATGTATTTTTAGCTGGGTATGGTGCTGCTCAAGCGGTCCCAGGTCCATTGTTTACGTTGGCTAGTTTCTTGGGTCATGCTACAGCTGGTATTCCAGGAGCTTTAATAGCTACATTTGCCATATTTTTGCCCTCCTTTCTAATGGTAATTGGAATACTACCATTTTGGTCAGCTATACGACAGAAAAAAGGAGTTCAGAATGCCTTAAAGGGAGTTAATGCAGGTGTAGTAGGAATCCTTCTCGCTGCGTTATATGACCCGGTTTGTACTAGTTCAGTTAAAGAATCATCGGATTTCACC
>NZ_JBAEAP010000012.1:0-5994 GCF_056205495.1 Psychrobacillus sp.
AAAAGGAGCTGGTAATTATGTTCTCGCCATTAACGCCGTTAGATTGGAAACGAAGAGCAGTTAAGTATTATCCGGAAAAAGTAGCTGTAATTGATGGAGAAAAGGAATTTACATATAAGCAATTTTCGCAGCGTGCTGACCAGCTATCTTATTCTTTATATAAAGCAGGTATTCGAAAAGGGGATCATGTAGCAGTAATGCTTCCTAACACTCATTATATGCTGGAGTGCTTTTATGGGATCTGTCAGCTGGGAGCGGTAATGGTACCATTAAATTACCGTCTTAATGCGGAGGATATTGAGTATATTATCAAGCATAGCGACTCTAAAATGTTGATAGTAGATGCAGAGTTTACAGGCCCGATTGAGAAGATAGTGGAAGAGCTACCTTTTGACCAAATCGTAGTAGTGGCTGTTGCCGGACATAGTCATACATTGAAAGCAAAGGATTATGAGGACTTTATCACAGCAGGGACAGAGGCAATAGAATTCCCAGAGATAGATGAAAATCAGCTGCTTACCTTAAACTATACAAGTGGAACGACCTCTAAGCCAAAAGGGGTTATGCTGACACATCGAGGAAATTATTTGAACGCAGCAAACTTTATGTATCATTTAAATGTAAATCATGATGACGTGTATCTTCATACTTTACCTATGTTTCATGCAAATGGCTGGGGAGGAGTCTGGGCACTCACAGCAGTAGGGGCTACCCATATTTGTTTGCGAAAAGTAGATCCTCCGTTAATTCTAGATTTATTTGAAAAGCATAAAATATCTTTATTATGCGGGGCTCCAACCGTTGTTAATATGCTTGTTAATGAACCGAAGGCAAAAGATGTGAAAATCACAACTAATCCGCGTATGGCTACTGCAGGGGCTCCGCCTGCCGCGGCCTTAATCGCAAAAGCGCAATCAATCCTTGGACTTAATATGATGCATGTATACGGTCTAACGGAAACATCTCCATTCATTCTATATTGCGAATGGAAAAAAGAATTTGATGATCTAACTGTAGATGAACAATCTACTATTAAGGCGAGACAAGGAATCGAGTTAGCGTTTAATGGAGAAACAAAGGTCGTTAATCAGGAGGATGGCAAGGAGGTTGAATGGAACGGTAAGGAGCTAGGAGAAATTATTACACGTGGTAACGTAGTAATGGAAGGATATTATAAGGACCCGGAAAAAACTGCTGAAGCGATTAAAGATGGTTGGTTTTATACAGGTGATTTAGCAGTTACCTATCCAGATGGATATATTGAGATACAAGATCGTATTAAGGATATGATCATTTCAGGAGGAGAAAATATCTCTTCTACTGAAATAGAGGGTGTGCTCTATAAGCATCCAGATATATTAGAAGTAGCTGTCATTGCGGTACCTGATGAAAAGTGGGGTGAGGTACCAAAGGCAGTTGTCGTACTTCAGCCGGAAAGTAGCATTACAGAACAAGAGCTAATTGATTATTGTCGCTCTAAAATGGCTCACTTTAAAGCTCCAAAAGCAGTTGATTTTGTAGAGGCACTTCCTAAAACCGCTACTGGTAAGCTACAAAAATTCCGTCTGCGAGAAATGTATTGGAACGGACCGAAGAAAGTAAATTAATGAAAAAAGATCCCATTGCCTTGAAAGCTGTGGGATCTTTAATATGATGGTAAGTTCTCTTCACTGGTAGTTTTTCAAATTGTATAAACTTAATATGATCCACGTCTAGGGGATCTGCAGTTAAGGTTGCTTCGGACACGCATATATTTCTGTATCAAACGGGCATGTCTTCCCAACTCAGTATGAGGATTAACGAGGGGGCTAAGTCTTTTTAAGAATTCATGGTCACAGTCACATTTACCTCTTCCACTTTCATAACAAAGATCATGCATCATACAGGCAGCATCTACTTCGTTGACGGGCGCCCCTGGTCCACTACATCCCGGTCCACACCAATTATAACCCGGAAGACAAAAGCCACGTTTTCTCTTTCTTCTTTGTTGCAAACGAACACCCCCTTAATCTTTATGTATTAAGATATTCTTGACGGTAAATACGAACAAATACAAGCACCTAGCTGTCCAACATTTATTTTCTATGAATATAAAAAAAGCAACCTAGGTTAAAGGTTGCAAAGTAATTAGGTATTAGACTAAATAGGGAAGTCTTTTGAAAAGAGAGTATTGAATAATTGTATCTGCCACCTTATTAGTTACTCCTTTTAAAAAGCTATTAAGATGATCATTCTTAACATGCATGGCAATACCGTTATATAAATCTTCTATATTCATCCCAAAAATAGTGTTCTCATTTCTTTTATCTATTAGTTTTAACGTCTCACCAGTAAGGAGAAGGTGGGTTGCCCATTCATCTTGATATACCCCTGCTGGCTTTTCCACCCACTGAGCTTGTTCATCTTTATGTATTGCCCATTGGTTCCCTTCTAACATAGCGCACATTATATTCTCGATGTCTACCTCTGAG
The DNA here is from genome assembly GCF_056205495.1 of Psychrobacillus sp. Classification (NCBI taxonomy): domain Bacteria; kingdom Bacillati; phylum Bacillota; class Bacilli; order Caryophanales; family Bacillaceae; genus Psychrobacillus; species Psychrobacillus sp. The sequence continues at coordinate 2,472 of NZ_JBAEAP010000012.1, forward strand.
ACTGCAATCATTACTTGTAATTCCTTGGCCAGTTCTGAATATATTTTACTCATTTCCCCATCTCCCTCATTTAAACTTCCTTCTCACTTAATTTACTATTAATTCACGGAAATTTAAATAATCCAAAACATGGGAAGTGTTTTGGGAGCGGGTTGATGGTATTGAAAGGTGAGCGATTGTGTGCTTTTATAGAGCTTATCCCTTTTAAGGTGTTGTTCAGTAACTTTTTATCGAGAGGAAACGACGATAAAGCGAACTGGTTTATCTGTTAGGTTGTACCAGTAATGTAATAGATTTGCGTTAAACATAGTGGATTGCTGTTCTTTCAATACTTCCTCCTTGCCATCGACCACTACAGTTAAGGTACCTTCCACAACAAAAAGAAATTCATGACCTTTATGTGAAAAGGCGTTCCCCTTGTTTTCCCCTGGTTGAAGCGTAACTAATATAGGAGCATAAGCAGCATCCTGGATGCCGTTTGATAGATCCTTATAATAAAACTGTTGTCTGATTTCAGCTAGATCGTCATTTAAGGAGTCTGGAAAGAACACTGTTGGATTGACATTTAAGGCATCTGCTATTTTTTTCAGAGATTCTAAGGTCACACTAGATTTTCCTCTTTCTACTTGAGATAGAAAACTTATAGAAACCTCAGTCTGGTCTGCTAGTTCCTTTAAGGTAAGCTTACGTTCTTTTCTTAAATCTTTTAAAATGGTTCCAATTAAATTAGAAGACATATGAATCTCTCCTTTTTATATCTCTAAACCCATCATACCTACTATTAATGCATGTCTCAACTTCCCACTTCAAATAAATATTGACAGAAAATTTAAAACTATCTAAAATGAGTTATGGGGAGAAATTAAAGTACCACTTCAATTTTAGAAAGGGAGATGTAAATGGATCCAAAGCAAATGAGGAAGGTCTGGATTGCTAGCTTAGTAGGAAGTTCAATAGAATGGTTTGATTACTTTCTATATGGAACAGTAGCAGCACTTGTTTTCAATCAAGTATTTTTTGTAACAGAGGAACCAACTGTAGGATTATTGCTCTCATACGCATCATTTGCTTTAGCATTTTTTATTCGTCCATTTGGAGGAATTATATTTAGTCATATTGGTGACCGGATCGGAAGAAAGAAAACACTAGTCATCACATTGAGTTTAATGGGAATTGCCACCTTTGGTATGGGGTTACTTCCTACTTACCAGGCAATCGGTGTTTGGGCACCAATCCTATTAATAACTTTACGTCTCATCCAAGGTCTAGGTATTGGAGGAGAATGGGGAGGCGCGCTCTTACTTGCAGTGGAATATGCACCTAAGGAAAAACGTGGGTTATACGGTTCTATACCTCAAATGGGTGTAACTATTGGGATGGTAATGGGGACCGTCGCATTATCCATTATGACTCTCCTACCTGAGGGGTCCTTTATGACTTGGGGATGGCGTGTTCCATTTATCATGAGTGCGTTCCTTGTCATTTTTGGTTTATGGATTCGTAAAGGAATTGAAGAAACACCTTCATTTAAAAGGATGCAAGAGTCGGGAGAGATTCCTAAGCTCCCAATCGTTGATACGTTAAAGTATCATTGGAAAGAGGTTATTATTGCTGTAGGAGCAAAGGTTGTTGAAACTGCACCTTTCTACATATTTGGGACGTTTGTTGTTTCTTACGCTACAGCGGAACTAGGCTTCTCACGTACAGCTGTATTAAATACTGTAATGGTTGCAACCGTGATCACGACTATTCTGATACCGATTATGGGAAGCCTTTCAGATAAAATTGGTCGTAAAAAGGTTTATGTGGCTGGAACAGTTGGGATGATTTTATTTGCTTTCCCGTACTTTTGGATGCTTCAGCAGCAGTCGCTTGTGTTATTAGTTGTTGCCACAGTAATTGGGCTTGGAATCATATGGGCTCCAATTACAGCAGTACTAGGAACTATGTTTTCGGAAATATTTGACGCTAAGGTTCGCTATACTGGAATTACACTCGGCTATCAAATAGGAGCAGCTTTAGCAGGTGGTACAGCCCCATTGGTAGCGACAAGTCTTATGCTTCAATTTGATGGATCCTATGTCCCAGTGGCATTTTATATTATTTTCACTGCTGTGATTTCTTTATTGGCAATTTGGGCTGTGAAGGATAGAAGTCAGCAAAATTTAGATGAGGTAACTTCTGTACAAACAGGCGAAACAATAACTAAGTCTACTCAAAAAGAATTTAGTAAGGTGTAATTGCATGAACATAGAACTCGTCTTACATCATCTTGCAAGACGAGTTTTTATTTTTGGGAGGTTCTAATAATGCTAGTAATAAATGAGCAAGAGATAATATCTACATATAAGATGGAAGATGCAATTAGGGATGTAACAGCTGTATTAAAAGCAAAGGCGAACGAAAAAATTGCAAACCCCCATAGAACTGTCATTGAGTTCCCTCAGCATGAGGCCTCTGCATTGTATATGCCAAGTGCCGATTTAGCTGGAGAAGTGACAGCAGTGAAGGTAGTGACCATCTTCCCAAACAATCCATCGCTAGGGAAATCAACTACACAAGGAGTTGTTTTACTTTCCGATGCAACGAATGGGGAACATCTTGCAATGTTAAATGCATCCTATTTAACAAGATTACGGACGGGTGCACTTAGTGGAATTGCTACAGATTATTTAGCTCGAAAGGATGCTAAGGTATTAACGGTTATTGGAACCGGAGCAATGGCATTTGAGCAAGTCCTTGGAGTGTTAGCTGTCCGTAAGATAGAACGGATTCTCCTTGTGAATAGAACATCAGCTAAAGCAGAACAGTTTGGTCAAAAGCTACTAGACTTTGGTGTAAATGTTTCATATGAAGTGATGGAGGATGTCTCCGCTGCAGTAAGCGAGGCCGATATTATTTGCTGTTCAACAAGGTCGATTGAGCCAGTCTTTAATGGGGAGGACGTAAAGCCAGGTACCCATATAAATGGAGTTGGCTCTTATTTGCCTCATATGTTAGAGATGGATGTAGCCACGATAACGAAGTCCTCTAAGATTGTAGTAGACGATCTGGCTGGCGTAAAAGAGGAAGCTGGTGAGCTGATGCATGCAGCTAAAGTTAGCGAATGGTCCTTCGATAAAATACATAGCGAAATAGGACAGCTAGTCACGGGAGCAGTTAACGGACGTCAACAAGAAGAGGAAATAACTATATTCAAGTCTGTCGGCGCAGCTTACTATGATTTGGCTGTTGCAAAGGGTGTTTTTGTAAAAGCAAGGGAACATAATATTGGTACAGAAATAGAGGTATAAAAAGGAGTCCGAGTAGCAAATTATGCTTCTCGGACTTTTCTAATTGTGTAGGAAACTATAAAATTCTGAAACTTGTCCTCGCATTTCCCCATTTGCTTGTCGGGGCAGAGATAGGCGCCTGCGCTTTTCTGATTGTCTAGCTCCGGCGCCTTGCCCCTCGGGGTCAAATGGGAAAATACTGCGGTGGCTGAGGAACTGCCTCCTCGCATTTCCCCATTTGCCTGTCGGGG
>NZ_JBAEAP010000013.1:0-10222 GCF_056205495.1 Psychrobacillus sp.
CTCTACCCTCACTCTAAAGTTTCAAGTCGTATCCTCTATTTTAGCATAGGGATATGATGAAAAATAGAGGATATTTGTCTTTCCAGAGAAAGACAAATACCCCCTATTTTTTCTTAATACGAAACATATCATTTAAAAGATACCAATTCTGTGGAAAATTGAAGCCACTATGCCAGTAGGAGATTCCTAAAAGATTCAGTTCCTTTAAAAGATTGAACTTAGCCTGAATAGAACGCGCATCCTCGAACCACACTTCATGCTCTTTCCCGTCCCTCCAGTAATTAAAAAAAGGTGCCTGGGCAACTTCATCATATTCTATCGCAGCATTTCGATCGATTGCCAGTTGAACTGCTGCTTGGGCACTAATTGCTCTTGCAAATGGATTGCCTACTTTGTAGGGTAATGTCCAATCATAGCCGTACAGGTTTTGCCCCATCATAACCTTTTGTGAAGGTATTTCACTTATGGCATACTCTAAAACCTTTCTTACGGGACCTATTGGAGACACAGCCATCGGAGGTCCCCCACTATAACCCCATTCATACGTCATAATGACGACGAAGTCTAACACCTCACCTAGAGCCTTATAGTCATGTCCTTCATACCACTTACCAGGCTGGTTAGCACTTGTTTTTGGAGCTAAGCTTGCAGAAAAAATAAAGCTAGGAGCAAAAGCCCGAAACTCTTTTAAGAAAGTTACGTATTCATCCCGATCATCTGGATCTATATATTCAAAGTCAGTATGAATATGATTCGTTCCTCTTCTATTAGCCTCCGCAACTGTCTCTTCAAATACCCTTTGCTTTACTTCCTCATTTGTAAAAATGGTATGAGCTAATGTGTCGCTAAAAGCACCTTCTTCAATATTTACTATTATAACAACTTCTTCCACGTTATTTGCCGCAGCAACTTCTGGCAACCTTCCCCAATCCATTTTAGTCAATGATCCATCTCTTTTAACTTCAAAAGCAAATGGCATCATGTAGGTTAATAGAGAGGCTACATTTTCTACTTGGCTAATAACTGTTTCAGATGGTGCCTCGGTATACCATTCCACATATAAATTGGTTTCAATCATTGGCCGATTTGGACTTGGAGTAGAGGGTAGGACTAATGATTGTCCAACGACCAATACATCCTGGTTCGGCAAGCCATTGATGGAAGCAATAGTAGCCGCACTAGTACCATTTTGTCTTGCAATAGAATATAAGCTATCACCTAACTTAACTGTATAAATCATCGCATCACTCCTTCAAATCAGAATATGCACCTTATCTACAAAACATGCTAAAATACGCGTAAGGAGTTGACTCCAAATGGATCAATATTATATGAATTTAGCAATTGAGGAAGCAAAAAAGGCTGCTGCCATAGGTGAGGTTCCAATCGGAGCTATTATCGTACATAAAAATGAGGTAATTGCGAGTGCCTACAATCTGCGAGAAACAACCCAAAATGCAACGACACATGCAGAACTTCTGGCTATTCAAGAGGCATGTGCCAAAATTGGTAGCTGGAGACTCGAAGAAACAACCCTTTATGTAACTTTAGAGCCTTGCCCTATGTGTGCTGGAGCAATATTACAGTCACGTATCCCTCGAGTGGTATATGGTGCGAGAGACATGAAGGCAGGGTGTGTAGACTCTCTGTATACTCTTTTAAATGACACTCGATTCAACCATGTCTGTGAGGTAACAGAAGGGGTTCTTGCGGAGACCTGTGGTAATTTACTAACGACTTTCTTTCGAGAGCTACGACTAAAGAAAAAGAACCAAAAACGCTTAGAACTCTAGGCGTTTTTGGTTCTTACTTTTATATCATTAAAAGTATCTATAACTGATCATTTGCCTATCGGGGCAGAAATAGGCGGGTCCGCTTTTCTTTATGGCTAGCTCCACCGCCTTGCCCCTCGGGGTCAAATGGTTAAAACCTGTGGTGGCTGAGGTGCTGCCTCCTCGCTTTTCTCCATTTGCCTGTCGGGGCAAACATAGGCGCGTTCGCTTTTCTTTATGGCTAGCTCCAGCACCTTGCCCCTCGGGGTCAAATGGGGAAAAGTTGCGGTGGCTGAGGAACTGCCTCCTCACTTTTCCACATTTGCCTGTCGGGGCAGAAATAGGTGCTTGCGCTTTTCTTTATTGAATAATTGTTTTTCCGCCCATGTATGGTTGTAGGACCTCTGGGATTTTAACTGAACCGTCTGGTTGCTGATAATTTTCTAGAATGGCAGCAACTGTGCGTCCGATTGCTAGTCCACTACCGTTTAACGTGTGTACAAACTCAGGCTTAGCACCAGGTTCTCTTCTAAAACGGATTCCAGCACGACGAGCTTGGAAGTCCTCGAAGTTACTGCATGAAGAAATTTCTTTATATTCGCCATAGCTTGGTAACCATACTTCAATATCATACTTCTTAGCTGCAGTGAATCCAAGATCTGCTGTACACATACGTAGCACGCGATATGGAAGTCCTAAAAGCTGAAGAACTTTTTCTGCATGTCCTGTTAGAAGGTCCAATTGCTCATAAGAATCCTCTGGTTTAACAAAACGTACAAGCTCAACTTTATTAAATTGATGCTGACGGATTAGCCCGCGTGTATCTCTACCTGCAGAACCAGCCTCTGAACGGAAACAAGCACTAAAAGCAGTAAAGGCTTGTGGAAGATCTGCTCCATCTAAAATTTCATCACGGTAGAAGTTAGTTACTGGAACCTCAGCCGTTGGGATTAAGAAATAATCCTCTTCGTTAACTAAGAAAGCATCCTCTTCAAACTTTGGAAGCTGACCAGTACCTGTTAGGCTCATACGGTTTGCCATATATGGTGGTAGCATTTCTTCATAGCCATGCTCTTCTGAATGAAGGTCCATCATGAAATTCCATAGTGCGCGCTCTAATCTTGCCCCTAAACCACGGTAAAAAGCAAAACGGCTTCCAGTTACTTTTGCAGCTCGTTCAAAGTCCACAATTTTTAAATCTGTGGCGATATCCCAATGAGCCTTTGTATCAAAGTTAAATGCAGGAACCTCTCCCCATTTACGAATTTCTACATTATCATCCTCAGAATCGCCAATTGGAACGTCATCATGTGGAATATTTGGAATGCGCATCATCATATATTCAAATTTTTCTTCTACCTGACGTAGTTCTTCATCTAACGCTTTAATCTCATCGCCTACTTCACGCATGCGAGCGATTACATCATCAGCATTTTCTTTATTTCGTTTCATTTGTGAGATTTTTTGAGAAACCTCGTTTCTTTCTGCCTTTAGTACTTCTGTTTTTGCTATTAATTCTCTACGCTTTTGGTCTAAAGGAAGAAATTGATCGAACTCGGAGATATCTTCTCCACGCTTCGCAAGTTTAGCTTTCACTTCTTCATAATTATCACGTACAAATTTTACATCTAACATATGATTTCCTCCTCTTGATATTTTTGGCCTATTAACCAGATTTAAATTCATAAAAAACGACAAAAAAGCCCCCATCCCTTATAAAAGGGACGAGAGCTACCCGCGTTGCCACCCTGATTGATCTGACATATCAGATCCACTTGTCTAATAACGGCTTTTCAACCGGCCACAGCTTACCTATTTTTCAGCTGCGCAACTCAAAGGACGGATTCACAAGCGCTTTTATCAGCTCCCACCAGCCGCTGACTCTCTAAAAAAAACTTACTTGCTACTACTTCCTATCATCGTTTTTTAAATCATGAAATTAACCATACTTTACTATAGGTTGACCGGTTTGGCAAGCGATTCCTGAACCATTTGTATAAAATAGGCAGTTATACGATGATCATTTGTTAATTCGGGATGAAAGGAGCATCCCAATATATGATTATGTCTTGCCATTACTATTCGTTCTTCATGGGTAGCAAGAATTTCTACACTCTTATCTACTTCCACAATATGAGGAGCCCTTATAAAAATAGCTGGAAAATCAGCTGCTATTCCTTGAATATCTAAATTAGTTTCAAAGCTATCCACCTGACGACCAAAGGAATTTCTTGCGACAGTTGCTTGTAGGACACCAATATGATGTGTATCCTGACCTTGAATTTGCTTTGCTAATAATATAAGACCAGCACAGGTACCAAACATAGGCTTGCCTGATTCTGCAAACTGCTTTAAACAACCTAGTAAATCAAAACGGTCTATAAGCTTGCGCATTGCGGTACTTTCTCCACCAGGTAGGATTAAGCCATCTATTCCTTTCAAGTCCTCTTTTGTTTTAATCTTCACTGCCTTTGCTCCGCATTCCTCCACAGAACGGATATGTTCCGTAACAGCTCCTTGAAGAGCAAGCACTCCTATTGTAACCATCTTACCACCCTCGATCTTGCATACGCTCAGCAGTTGATAAACGAGAAATCTCTATTCCCTTCATTGGGATTCCTAAATCCTTTGAAATCTCCACTAATAGTTTATAATCTTGATAATGAGTAGTTGCCTCTACAATAGCGCGAGCAAATTTCTCTGGATTATCGGATTTAAATATTCCTGAACCGACAAACACTCCGTCTGCTCCTAGCTCCATCATTAGTGCAGCATCAGCTGGAGTTGCAACACCTCCTGCTGCGAAGTTTACTACTGGCAATTTTCCTTTATGCTTAATTTGCAATAAGATTTCATATGGTGCTCCAAGAATTTTTGCCTCTGTCATTAATTCATCCTCATCCATATGCACAATCTTTCTTACTTGGGCATTTACCTTACGCAAATGACGAACTGCTTCTACAATATTCCCTGTCCCAGGCTCCCCTTTTGTGCGAAGCATGGATGCACCTTCTCCTATACGTCGAGCAGCCTCTCCCAAGTCCTTACATCCGCACACAAAAGGAACAGTAAATTCACTTTTTCGAAGGTGATACTCCTCATCCGCTGGAGTCAGTACTTCTGATTCGTCAATATAATCCACGCCCATTGCTTCTAGCATTCTGGCTTCCGTGATGTGTCCGATACGCGCTTTAGCCATGACTGGAATCGTTACAGCGCTCATTACCTCTTCCATTATGCGAGGATCTGCCATACGAGCCACTCCGCCCGCAGCACGAATATCAGATGGCACACGTTCTAATGCCATAACTGCCACGGCTCCTGCTGCCTCTGCAATACGAGCCTGCTCTGCATTGATAACATCCATTATCACTCCACCCTTTTGCATCTCAGCCATACCTCTTTTTACTAGCTCTGTTCCTGTCATATGTAAATTCATCCTATATACCTCCTAATTGTTATAAAATTTAGTATAATGGTATTTGACCATATGAAAAGTGCCAGAAACAACAAAATGAACATGGTCAGATTGGATGATACAATGGATTTTCTCATGCTTCCTTTAGAAAAGAACACAAATCTACCATTATATGAACAATTATATAAATTTTTAAAAGATGCCATTGTGCAAGGTCATATTAAGGAAGGAGAAAAGCTTCCATCTAAAAGAAAACTAGCTGAATACCTAGATCTAAGTCAAACAACGATCGAGCTTTCGTATAGTCAGCTTGTCGCAGAAGGATATATTAATTCGGAGCCAAGAAAAGGGTATTTTGTCCAAAACATAGAAGAGCTAGCTCTGATTGAAAAGGAAGATACTCCTGTTGGAAAAGAAGAGAAAGCAACTTCCTTCCAGATAGACTTCTCACCGGGAAAGATAGATGAAGATTCTTTTCCTTTTACTCTTTGGAGAAAATACGCAAAAGAATTAGCTCATGAAGACAATAAAGATCTATTACAGCTAGGGCATCCTCAGGGAGACTATATACTAAGACAACAAATATCGTCCTATCTTTACCAATCCCGTGGTGTAAAAAGCAGACCAGAGCAAATTATTTTAGGATCAGGTACAGAACAACTCATGCCACTTCTCATTCGTCTTCTTGGTGACAGAGCCGTTTATGGCTATGAAAATCCTGGGTATCCCTTATCCCATCATCTTTTTTTAGAGAATGAGGAAAAATCTATTGCTGTTCCAGTAGACGAGGAAGGATTAATAGTGGAGGAGCTGGAGAAAACCAATACAACGGTTATGTATGTCACACCATCTCATCAATTTCCAACTGGTTCTGTTTTGTCAGCCTCACGCAGAAGTCAACTGCTAGCATGGGCTTATCAAGAAGAGAAACGATATATTATTGAAGATGATTATGACAGTGAGTTTAGATATACAGGAAAACCAATACCTTCTTTGCAAGGTATGGATCAAAACGACCGTGTAATTTATTTAAGCACATTTTCGAAGTCTCTAATGCCCTCCTTAAGGATTGCATACGCTGTCCTTCCAAACACGCTTATAAAGCAATATAAGGACAAATACTATCATTATTCTGCTACTGTACCACGCATGGATCAGCATATACTTGCGAAATTTATGGAGGACGGTCACTTTGCCAAGCACTTAAATAAAATGCGTAAAATCTATAAAAGAAAGCTGGAAATTGTCACGAAGACACTTTCAGAGTACGAGCCTATTGTTAATCTTTCAGGGGAACAGGCAGGAATGCATCTTCTATTAACGATTCAGACAGATAGGAAGGAAGAGGAACTTGTTTCTCTTGCCCAACAAGCTAACATTCAAATCTATGGTTTGCATAAGTATATAACCTCTCCGATTGACGAAACTGTTCCAAGGTTAGTTTTAGGTTTCGGTGGACTAGATTTTACAAATCTTTCGTCCTCCATACATGAACTTATGCGGGCAATCAAAATAGAGAAGTCATAATATCTATTGCAAACAAAAAGCACTGAAACTCATATAGAGTTTCAGTGCTTTTTTATAGAAGATGTACAACCTTAGCCTGCAATGCCTAAGTACTAAAATAAACCGCCAACAAAATCAGTTGTACTATCCCATAATCCGCTAAAGAATTTGCCGATGCCTTGTAGCATTAAACTGAACCAACCTGCTTTTTCTACAGCTTCTGTTGTTACTACATCAACACTTCCTTGATCGCCAGTAATGTACCCATAATCAGTACCTTCAGATTTTTCAAGATGGACTTTTCCTACTACTGTGTCCTTCTTGACTTCTGCTTCTAGCTTATCTTTTAATGGAGTGAAAACAGGCTTGTACAGATCTTTATCACTGGATTTGATCAGCATAGAGATAGGTTCTTTCACTGCAATTGCAACCGTATCTTCTTTTCCTTTATTTACTTTCAAAGTTTTATGACCAGGAATTTTATATCCTTCTGGTATTAGCTCTACTTTAGTAAATTGGGCAAAACCAAAATCAAATAATGCTCTAGTTGCGTCAAATCTAGCTTCATAACTTCCTTTTCCGTTAGCGTCTACTGCTTTCATGACTACAGCGATTACTCTCATACCGTTTCTTTCAGCAGTTCCGGTAAAGGAATGTCCTGCAAAATCTGTTGTTCCTGTTTTTAAACCATCTACGCCTTCATATTCGTAAACTAGTCCTGGTAGCATCCAGTTCCAGTTACTCATTTTGATGGCGTCCGATGTTCCCTCGCGAAAAACTTTATGAGGAATCTTTGTTGTCTCTAACACTTCTGGATAGTCTTTCATCAGAAGATAAGCTAATTTTGCCACCGAGCTAGCAGGCATGACATTTTCATCTGTTGCCCCTGTGCTTGCCGGATGCATCCCTTGTAAATCTGCGTTGTTTAAGCCTGTTGAATTTACAAATTTATAGTTTTCTAAGCCCATTTCTGAAGCTTTTTCATTCATTAACTTCACAAAGTTTTCTTCAGTTCCAGCAATTGTTTCTGCTATTGCAATAGTGGCTGCATTGGCTGAATAGATTGCCATTGCTTCATATAATTCACGAATTGAATAAGTACCATCCTCGCGAAGAGGCACGTTACTTAGACGACGATCTTGAGAAATTTTATATGTATATTCATTTACTGAATATTGTTGTTCCCATGAAATTTTACCTTCTTCTATTGCTTCAAAAAGAAGATATTCAGTCATCATTTTTGTCATACTTGCAATTCCTAAAGCTGCATCTGCATTTTGCTCATAAAGAATTTTTCCAGAATCAGCATCTACTAAGATTGCTGCATCAACATTTAAATTTAAACTTTCCTCTGCTTTTGTGTTAGTTGGCATTCCACCTACTAAAGACACAAGCAACATCGGAAGTACTAGCCACTTTACCATTGTTGTTTTCCAATATTTCTTCACTACTGTACCTCCACTTTTTCTATTATCAATGCTCATTTTATCATACTTTTTGAACTAGGTGCATAACACTTTAAAAAAGCACCCATTCGGCCTATATATAGACGTGAAATGGGTGCGAAAGTTTCTACTTATTTTAAGAGATAGAGTAGTTTGGTGCTTCTTTTGTTATTTGTACATCATGTGGGTGACTTTCTCGTAGACCGGCACCAGTCATGCGAATAAATTGTGCATTTTCTCGTAGGTCTTCTAAAGTACCTGTACCACAATACCCCATACCTGCTCGAACTCCACCAAGAAGCTGATGAATTGTATCAGAAAGTGGACCTTTGTATGGAAGACGTCCTTCAATACCTTCTGGAACTAATTTCTTTGCATCCTCTTGGAAATAGCGATCCTTAGAACCTTTTTCCATTGCAGCAATAGAACCCATTCCTCGGTAAACTTTAAATCGTCTTCCTTGGAAAATCTCTGTTTCCCCTGGGCTTTCCGTTGTTCCAGCAAGTAGACTACCTAGCATAACTACATGTCCTCCAGCAGCTAAAGCTTTTACAATATCACCAGAGAATTTAATACCACCATCGGCAATAATAGTTTTTCCTGCCTTGCGAGCTTCAGTAGCACAATCATAGATAGCTGTAATTTGTGGCACACCAACACCTGCTACTACACGAGTAGTACAAATTGATCCTGGACCAATCCCGACTTTCACCACATCTGCACCAGCTTCGTATAAAGCCTTTGTAGCAGCACCAGTTGCGACATTTCCAGCAATAATATCTAAATCTGGATAGGTTGCTCTTATTTCCTTCACTACATCTATTACGCCCTTAGAATGTCCGTGAGCTGTATCAATAACAATTACATCTACCTGTGCAGCCACTAACTTTTGTACACGAATCATTGTATCACTTGTTACTCCAACTGCAGCTCCAACTAACAATCGACCGTGTTGATCCTTAGCAGCGTTAGGAAACTCAATTACCTTTTCAATGTCTTTAATAGTTATTAAGCCTTTAAGGATTCCGTTATCATCAACGATTGGTAATTTTTCTATTTTGTATTGTTGAAGAATTTTTTCAGCTTGTTCTAATGTAGTACCAACTGCAGCAGTCACTAACTGTTCTTTAGTCATCACTTCATTAATTGGTAAAGAATAATCTTGAATGAAACGTAGATCACGATTCGTAATTATTCCGACTAGCTTTAGTTCTTCTTCATTATTTACTATAGGAACGCCAGAGATGCGGTATTTCCCCATTAAATGCTCTGCATCATAAACTTGATGAGTCGGTGTTAGATAAAAAGGATCCGTGATCACGCCATTCTCTGAACGTTTAACTGTTTCCACTTGTTCTGCTTGTTCCTCAATGCTCATGTTTTTATGAATAATTCCTAGTCCACCTTGGCGTGCCATAGCAATAGCCATTTTCGCCTCTGTAACAGTATCCATACCAGCACTGATCACCGGAATATTTAATTTGATTTTTGATGTTAAGTGTACTGATAAATTAATATCCTTTGGTAAAACCTCTGATTGAGCTGGAACTAATAAAACATCGTCAAATGTTAAACCTTCTTTTTGAAATTTCGATTCCCACATTACGCTGACTTCCTCCTCTATAATTAAATATTATTACAAGGTTATCAGCGGGCACATAGACTGTCAAGAATCGATAAATAATATATATATTCCGACTTTTCTTTCAATTATTTTATTACTTTGTCTATTAAAAGATTGAAAACTATTAAGTTGAAACTAAGTTTGAGTCCATAACAGCTATTTTAATAGATAAATGTATAATCGCGATTGTGGTTAGTGTACGCTCTGACAGACACTTCCTGTGGCGTGAGAATTAGCCCGACAGGTGTCGTACTGGTAGATTGCTATATATATCATTAATTTTTCCCTATGTAATATTCTTATGAAAGTTTATTTGAAACTAGAAAATTGCCAAGAGCTTCAAAGCTATTCTCACATATATGGTTAGGGAGAGAAATCGCCTTCGGCTTTTTTCTGTAAAAGACAAAAAAGAAAGCCGCCACCGATTACTCGGTAACGACTTTCTTTGGTGCCCAGC
>NZ_JBAEAP010000014.1:0-6457 GCF_056205495.1 Psychrobacillus sp.
CCAATTACAATTAAACCATACAAAAATATCTGTTCTATTTTTCTCACCACTTTTCCAATTAATGACGTCTTTAATAGTTATACGTATCTAAAATTAGAAGGTTTCAATATTTTTAATAATTAGTATTTATTTCTTTATCTCTTCGAAAATTAGCTTTTTTTGTCAATTATTAATCTTTTTTATACACTTGAATTGTTACAGGATTGTAAATTTATCGATTTTAAAGTAAAAAGTGTGTTGATTTTGTAAGTTTTTTGGTATGCTATTTGAGGAAAATTCATACTAACTACAACACTTAAAGTCTAGGAGGCTTTTATGATTAGCTCAAAAAAACCAGATCCTTTTTTCCTATCCCTTTTGAAGATAGCTGAAAATGTGCGTGAAGCCACTCATTATGCAGATGACTTCCGTATTAATAATGCTTCAGATTTAAAAGAAATTAGCTTACACCTTAAGAATTACGAAACAGCTGGGGATACACTAATTCATGAGTTGATTGTTATGTTAAACAAATCATTTATGACACCAATTGAACGCGAGGATATTCTAGAGCTTGCTATCCGAATGGATGACATTCTAGATGGCATCGACAATTTCACAGCACATCTTGAAATGTTCACATTAGTGGAAATTGATGAATCCATGCGCACCTTCCTGGGTTATATTGTAAAAAGTACGGATGAGATTGTTAAAGCAATGGAGCTATTAGCTCAAAAGAAATTGCTTAAGATGCATGAGCATTCCATTCTAATCAAGGATTATGAGCGTAAATGTGACGAGGTACTTCGTACTTCTATTAAGCAGCTTTTCTTAAACGAAAAAGATCCGATCCGTATTATTCAATTTAAGGATATTTACGAGCAATTAGAAGATATCGCAGATTATTGTCAAAACGTAGCAAATACGCTTGAAACAATTATAATGCGTAACGCGTAGGAGCTTTAGTTATGGATACTATTTTTATATTAACTATCTTAGTTGTATTTTTTGCTCTTGCCTTCGACTTTATCAATGGTTTCCATGATACTGCAAATGCAATTGCCACCTCGGTTTCGACAAGAGCTTTAAAACCAAAAGTTGCCGTTTACATGGCAGCCATTATGAACTTTGTAGGGGCTTTAACATTTACAGGTGTTGCTAAAACAATTACGAAGGATATAGTTGATCCATTTACACTTCAAAACGGATCATTAATTATATTAGCAGCTTTACTTTCAGCGATTATTTGGAACTTAGTTACCTGGTATTACGGAATTCCATCTAGCTCATCTCATACCCTAATTGGTTCTATTGCAGGGGCAGCTATCTCTGCTGCAGGGTTTGGAGTTTTAAATTATGATGGGTTTACTAATATCTTAATAGCTTTAGTCGTATCACCATTTCTTGCTTTAGCAGTTGGATTTTTAATGATGTCACTATTTAAGGTGATTTTTAAACGAGGAAGCCTGTATGGGACAAACAAAAGATTCCGTATCTTCCAAATAGGAACCGCAGCACTTCAATCGTTTACCCACGGTACAAATGATGCCCAAAAAGCAATGGGGATTATTACGATGGCCCTTATTGCAGCACAATGGCAAGCTACAGACGACATCCAGCTTTGGGTTCGTATTGCAGCAGCAACTGCGATGGGTCTTGGTACATCTATCGGTGGCTATAAAATCATTAAAACTGTTGGTGGTAAGATCATGAAGATTCGCCCTATTAATGGTGCAGCAGCTGACTTATCGTCTGCTATGATTATTTTTGGTGCTACAACTATTCATTTACCAGTTTCTACAACACACGTTATTTCATCCGCTATTATGGGGGTTGGAGCAGCTCAGCGTGTGAAAGGTGTAAAATGGGGAGTCGCTAAAAAAATTGTATTAACTTGGATTATTACTTTACCGATATCTGCCGTAGTAGCAGCTATCATCTTCCAAGTCTTAAATTTACTCTTTTAAATAATTAAAACCTCGTAATTGAATACGAGGTTTTTTTCTTTTACTCTTTTATAATCACTCCTAATGATTTGGCAAATCCTATAGCCTGTTCCATGGAAACTGTGCAGCCCTTTAAATCCTCTAGGGATACTAATAGGTTTTCATATGTAGTACTACTCAAGTCAATCCCATCTAAAGATGTATCCGTAAAGTTAGCCTCATCTAATTCACATGTTTCGAATTCTACATGCTGTAAAGTGGAATCAATAAAGTCTACATGATTTAATGTACAGCTATTAAAGGATACCTTTTTCAACTTAGAAAAGCTTAAATTCAGGTAGTTCGCATGGTTTTCACGAACTCTTACATCAGTTAGCCTCGCATCCTCAAAATTTGCTCCAAAGAGCTTACATGCTATGAATTCCACTCGATGAAATACTGCCTGTTCCATTACTACATTAGAAAGATCACATTTTTCAAAAATACAATCTATAAATTCCACTTGGTATAAATGTAAATCCACAAAGGAAGCTTGTTTGAAAAGTACTTGATCAAAGATTATCTTCCCTTCTGATTCCTCAATACCTTCAAGCGAACAAACAGTGGCGTTGGAAATATAATAATCCTCTTGTAAAGCCTCCTTTAAATTAATTTGTTCTGGGTTCTCATTGAGCTTTGGAGACGTAATTTTCATTTTTATTCCTCCTTCAAAAATTTTCTTTTATCATAGCATTATATTAGCAGTTAAACTTGCTTTCCATTACAATAAAAAGGAAACTCTACCACCGAAATTGGTAGTTTTAACATAAGAGCTATATTACTACTTGGCTTTATCTAAGGAGGAAATATATGAAATTTTTAGCTAACATAGTGACACGCCATTATAAAGTCACTTTGGGAGTTTGGATCATCTTGTTTGTGGCTCTTGCTTTTTTCGCATTACGTCTCCCATCTTTATTGGAGGGTGACGGTTTTAAAATGGACGGAGAACACCAGCAAGTTATGGATGAGCTGACTGAAACCTTTGATTTACCAGCCGAGACACTCTTCGTCGTATTCGATAAAACATCCGATCAAACAATCCAAGATACGTTAAATGATATAGAAAACTTAAAAATAGTGAAGGACATCCAATCACCCTTGGAGGATTCTACTCTCTATAAGGAAAATGTATCATACGCAATGTTGCACTTTAACACAGATACCGAGAACATGTCAGAGGTAGTTGATGACATTCGGCAATCTATCGGAAACGAAAAGGGGGTCACTTTAACTGGGGCTGCCGCCATCAATAAAGATATTAATTCAGCTAGCCAAAAGGACTTGGCTAGTGCAGAAGCAATCGGTCTTCCAATAGCCTTGGTCGTTCTGCTCCTTGCATTTGGAAGTGTAGTTGCCGCATTGGTACCAATTGCTGTGGGTATTGTCACCGTAGTTTCAGCACTTGGAGTCATGACATTCTTTGGCGAAGCCATGGATTTATCTATTTTCGTCCTCAATATAGTTCCAATGCTAGGGCTTGCGCTAAGTATTGATTTTGCTTTATTACTAATTAATCGTTATAAAGAAGAGCTTGCCGAAAAGTCCGTTTTAGAGGCTGTCCAAATCTCTATAAAAACAGCTGGTCGCTCTATTATTTTCTCTGCACTTTGTGTATTTATTGGGCTTGGAGCAATGTTTGTATTAGAAGTAGAGATTTTTCAAAATATTGCTCTTGGCGGTATGCTTGTTGTCGCTATGGCAGTATTGGGGTCCATTACCCTATTACCAGCCTTACTAATGGTATTAGGTGATCGTATTAATAAATGGACTATCTTGCGTGTGAAGCCTGGTGCCTCTACCAAGTGGAGAAACTTTGCCTCCTTTGTAATGAAGCGACCTGTTACCTTGATCATTGTAGCTTTAGTGTTACTCGGGATAGGTATAATCCCGGTAAAAGAAATGACATTAACCATCCCATCAGTAGAATCTCTACCTAAGGACTATGATTCCCGTCAAGCTTATGAGGTGATGGAGGATGAGTTTAACATGGGAGACCAGTCTACGATTTACGTGGTGTCTGATCGACCAGGTGGTTGGGAAGATACAGATGGTCTAAACACTATGAAAAGTTTAGAAGAGCAGCTTTTGAAGGATCCTGATGTTAAATCAGTAGATACTGTCTTTTCGGCTAGTGAAATATCTACCGTCGAACAATGGGAGCAAAGCATGATGATTCCAGAGGTATCTGGTCAACTCACCCCACTAATGGACGCCTTTGTCCAAGGTGACAAATTAATGATTCCTGTTACATTAGGACTTAATGGCTCATCTGATGAAGCACAGGATTGGGCAAGAGAATGGGCAGATAAGGACGTTGGCACAGATATTTTATTAGGTGGTCAACCTAAGTTCAATCAAGAAATATTTGATGAAATTTTTGATAAGGTCGGAATTTTGCTAGGAATAATATTGGGCTCCACCTTTATCATTTTAACCATCGCCTTCCGTTCCGTGCTTATACCTTTAAAAGCAATTATTATGAATGTAATTGGTTTAGCCTCCACATTTGGCATACTTGTTTATATATTTCAGTACGGCCATTTTGGTTTAGAGGAAACGACCATTGCCTTAATAATTCCAGTCATTGTTTTCAGTTTAGTCTTTGGGCTAAGTATGGACTATGAGGTATTCCTCATCTCCCGTATTCAAGAGGAGTATGTGAAACATCATAATAATACGAAAGCAACTGTGGATGGATTAACATCCACTAGTAAAATAATTACCTCGGCTGCATTAATTATGATTGTTATCACTGGTGCCTTTGCCTTCACAGAGGTTATGCCAGTCAAGCAAATCGGTATCGGAATAGCTATAGCCGTGGCTATAGATGCTTCAATTATCCGCTTACTATTAGTTCCAAGCTTGATGAAGCTTTTTGGTAAATGGAACTGGTGGCTACCTTTTAGAAAGGGACCATACAAAGCCAAGAACTTTCATTAAACATGGAAGTAATAATCTTTAAAGAAACCGAAATACAACAAAGCCTAGTAGATACTCATACTCTACTAGGCTTTGTTTTTTAGGTTGGAATAGATTACTTCCAGGTCAGTCGATCGACTCCTCTAGAATTTGGCTTTATACCATTCCTTTGCAGCTTGTACCTCGCTTTGTGTTAACTGATGACCGTATTCATGCCAGTGTATCTCCACGTTAGCGCCTGCATTTTGCAATAAGTCCCTCAGTTCTTCAGATTCAGCTGCCGGGCACATAAAGTCATTCCTGCCTGCCCCAATGAATACAGGAATACCTGACATGACTGGTATCTCTACTCCACGCCTCGGCACCATCGGATGATGGAGAATCGCACCTTTTAAGACATCCTTATATTCAAATAAAAGATTCCCTGCAATATTAGCTCCATTAGAATAACCAATCGCTACTACTTGATCACGATCAAATTTATAGGTTTGAGCAGCTTCAGCTAGGAAGCTTTTTAATTCCTCTGTACGAGCCTGCAGGTCCTCCAGATCAAAAACACCTTCAGCAAGACGTTTAAAGAATCGTGGCATTCCATTTTCTAACACATTCCCTCGCACACTCAGAATATTAGCTGAGCTGTCTATCTCTTTTCCTAGTCCAACTAAATCATGCTCATTACCACCTGTACCATGCAATAATAATAAGGTCGGTCTCGAAGAATTCTCTCCTTGAACAAATAAATGCTTCATAATTAAAAGCCCCTCTTTTATCTCGAATTTGAGATAATTATAGCCAACATATATTTCCTCGTCAAACAATGCGCTTTACGTTGTTTCTAATATTTCCCTCAGCCTTTGTGGTTCATCTACTCGGATGGCAAACTGCGTAACTACTTTTTCCTTCCCCATGAACATTGTCACCTCTATAGGTTCATGTAAGTGGATTAAGGCTTGAGGTTCTAATGGTTCAAAATCACGATACATAAATTGAAGTGTATGCTTATCCGGAACAGCCGCACCCCATTCTACATTCTTAATCAGATGTAGCGGCACAACTATTCGAGCACTAAGTCCTTGTGTCACATATAATTTACCATCTTTTACCTCAGCGGGGTGTAGTCGAGTTACTTGAATATCAGCTAAGAAATAGAAAACACTATAAATATTAAAGACCAATAACACTAATGACAGGAGAATTGATTTGTCATGTAGCCACCAATGAAGTCCAATTGTTTCTATAATAATTGCATGTATAATCATTACATTAAAAGCGATGTAGCTTGTATTTTTGTGTAAAGTCACTATATTTGGATGACTAGGAGCTTTCTTTTTCCACGTAAAAATTGCATAATAAAACATCAAAAGTTCAGAAACGATAATACGTATAAGAATATTTTTTGTTACCACCTGTTTAATAGAAGGTATCAGGCTAAACAATACCGAAGTTTTCATCTCTTTCTTGGAAGCTTTAATCACTGGAATTTTATAAATGACTAAAATTATTAAACTCAGCTCTGCCAATATTAAAAGCGCTTCAAGAGCAATTCCGAGATATAGAATTCCTTTGAATGG
>NZ_JBAEAP010000015.1:0-1788 GCF_056205495.1 Psychrobacillus sp.
CATTATTTATTGGTTGTGAATGCTGGTAATATAGAAAAAGATTTTGAGTGGATGAAAGAAAATCTTATAGATGAAGTCGAGTTAAATAATAGCTCCAATGACTATGGACTATTAGCTTTGCAAGGCCCAAAAGCACAAGAAATTCTTCAAAAGTTAACGACACAGGATTTAGCAGAAATTAAATTTTTCCGCTTTAAAGACAAAGTAGAAGTCGCTGGCAAAGAAGTAATCGTGTCTCGCACTGGTTATACGGGAGAAGATGGTTTTGAAATCTATGCATCTAGTAATGATCTAACAGATTTATGGAGCAGCATACTAGAGGCAGGTAAAGAGGAAGGATTACTTCCATGTGGGCTTGGAGCTCGAGACACATTACGCTTTGAAGCTTGTCTGCCGTTATATGGTCAAGAATTATCTAAAGATATTACTCCATTGGAAGCAGGACTTGGATTCGTAGTGAAATTGAATAAAGAGCAGGATTTTAATGGGAAGTCAGTATTGGTAGAACAAAAAGAAAATGGTGTTCCGAGAAAGAGTATTGGAATCGAAATGATCGACAAAGGAATTCCACGTACTGGTTATCCAGTATACAAAGATGGAGTTCAAATTGGTTTTGTTACTACCGGGACGCAATCACCAACATCTAAAAAGAATATCGGTCTAGCTTTAATTGACGCAACATTTGCTGAAATCGGACAGGAACTTGAAGTTGAAATTCGAAACAAGCGACTAAAGGCAGTAACTGTAGCTACTCCGTTTTATAAAAGAGAAAAATAAGACAAAGAAAGAGGTTGTCCATTGATGAAGCAGCATCGTTATTTACCTATGACTGAACAAGATCAAAAAGAAATGTTAGACGTAATCGGCATTTCTTCTATTGATGAATTGTTTGCAGATATCCCAGAAAAGGTTCGTTTTAAAGGGGAATATAATATTAAACCTGCTAAAGCAGAATCTGCTCTTCTTAAGGAGTTAAGCCAGCTAGCTGCTAAAAATGCAGATAGTAGACAATATGCGTCTTTCTTAGGTGCTGGAGTATATGATCATTTCAAGCCTATCATTGTGGATCATGTTATTTCACGTTCTGAATTTTATACAGCTTATACACCATATCAACCTGAGATTTCTCAAGGGGAGCTTCAAGCTATTTTTGAATTCCAAACGATGATTTGCGAATTGACTGGAATGGATCTTGCAAACTCCTCTATGTATGACGGAGGTACTGCGCTTGCGGAAGCGGGTAACCTTGCAGCAGGACACACAAAGCGCAAGAAGTTAGTTGTTTCTGAGGCAATCCATCCGGAGTATATTGATGTAGTGAAGGTTTATGCAAAGGGTCAAAATGTAGATGTAGTGACTGTACCGATGAAAGATGGGGTTACAGACTTAGTTAAGCTAGAAGAAGCAGTCGATGAGGATACAGCAGCAGTTATGGTTCAATATCCTAACTTCTTCGGTCAAATTGAAGACCTAGCAAAAATTGAACAAGTAACACATCAGAAAAAAGCGTTGTTCGTTGTTTCAGCTAATCCTCTTGCATTAGGTGCTTTAACACCACCTGGTAAGTTTGGTGCGGATATTACAGTAGGGGATGCACAACCTTTTGGTATTGCGGAAGCATTTGGTGGACCACATTGTGGTTACTTCGCGGTAACTTCTAAGCTGATGCGTAAGGTACCTGGTCGTCTTGTTGGAGAAACAACAGATGAGGAAGGTCGCCGTGGTTTTGTCTTAACACTACAAGCGCGTGAACAGCACATTCGTCGTGACAAAGCTACTTCTAATATC
>NZ_JBAEAP010000016.1:0-3632 GCF_056205495.1 Psychrobacillus sp.
TTCTAGTGAAGTACACCTGTACTTAAAATAGACATATCAACCTCAATATCCCACTTCATTTTACTTATAGTTTTACGGGTAAGCTCAGTATCCCACTTAACTCGCTGATGTCGACGTACGTTTTCTGTCAATCCAATGGGATCGACCTCTAATTTTTGCATTTCTTCTAAGAAATCATTGATTTTTTTTTCTAAATCCTTCTCTGCATCTTTTTCTAATCTTTCCATGATTTCCGGGTCTTTAAAGGTAGCACTTTTACCTTTATACTCTGACATCGTTCCCTCTATCTTAAGTATAATTTTTAATCTTGGGGATTCTAAGCTTTTATTACTTATAATTTTTACGCTGTTATCAATGAAATCAAGTAAGAGTGTATCTCCTCCCCCTACCTTTAAGGTAAAAGGAGATAATTTTTTCTTCCCCTGTATTGCTTGAATATATAAGGCATCATCTGGGTGAAGTACGTTTTCCATATGATCCCCTTTAAATAAGGCGACACCAGTTAACTCCAACTTTTTCCCTTTAAGTTCAATTACAGGCATAATTGAATCTATATTAGGATTAGTTTGTGTATACATCAAGTCATGTATATTAGTATTTGGGTTAAATGCTAAGTTTACACTTGGCTGGAGCAGGTCAGTGACATAGTTTATGACGCTTGCCTTGT
The DNA here is from genome assembly GCF_056205495.1 of Psychrobacillus sp. NCBI lineage: Bacteria > Bacillati > Bacillota > Bacilli > Caryophanales > Bacillaceae > Psychrobacillus > Psychrobacillus sp. The sequence goes on from NZ_JBAEAP010000016.1 coordinate 668, forward strand.
CCGTATAATCCTGTCGCATTAACTCCTCAGCGCTACCTTTTACAATAGCTAGCAAAACCTCATTGCCTACTTGTGTATTTCGGTATAAATGCTTGATTACTTCTTCAACCTTTCCACTAGTAGCAAATTCCTCACTAAATAAAATGACACGTAATTGATTTAGAACTACTTTTTTCTCTGTTTTTTTCTCAATGTCGACCATTCCTGTTGTGACTAATTCAGTTGTAGTTGTATAAATTTGTGTTCTTTCATTAGCATACTTGGACTTTTGAGGAATGGCTGCAGTTAGCTTATAAGTTCCTTCTTCCTCATAGTCAAATCCAAGAACTCCTACCATATCAATACCTTCAATCGGGACCTTCTTTTCATTCAAATTGCAGCCCGTCAAAAAAACCATTCCTATTAATAATATTAAAATGTTTTTTTTACTCATGATTCCACCTGCTTTTTTTAATAAAGTGAAGGGCAATTAAAATAATTGGCCACAGTAATAATCCATAACCAATTCTATAACTTACAATAAAAGCCCTCTCTAAATTTTCATGAGAAAGCGGTAGCGTGAGGATTACGAAAATGGTGGTAGCTATTATATAAACGTGGGAACTTTTTCTTTTGGATATAATAGAATTTACACCTTTCATAGAAGCCCAGATATATCCTGACACAGATGAAAGCACTAAAAATACCCACAAGGTAATACCAAAAATATCTATTCTCTCCACAAAAGAAAATCCCCCTGCTTTAAATAGATGTAAAACAGAGTACTGAACATTACTTAGCTGCCATTCAGAAAAATACATAACACTTACCAGGGTAGTCAAGAAGAACAAAGATACACTAATCCAAATACCTATTAATGCATGCTTAAACGCTTTTTGTTTATTAATAATATAAGGAAAGAATATTAATATTACCTCATATCCGAATACAGTATTAAAGCCTTGGTCAAATGCCACAAAAAAATCATTCCAACTGTGATTAAACACAGGAAAAACATGGCTTATGTCGCCTTTATTTATAGACCATTTTAAAAAATAAACTATCGGTATTGTAATAAAAAATGCCATTATACAAAATCTAGCGACATTTTTTATACCACCATTAACGATATACAATACCAATAGCAAAACTAAAATAAGAGGTATGCTTGTATTTTGTTCTTGGAGAGCCGTGCTTTGAATCAGCTGTACATAATTGCTGACCTTAGCAGTGGCTAGTAACACTAACTGAATGACTATAAAGGCGTTAATACACTTCCCTAAAGGCTTACCTAATATTTCCTCATTAATCTCAAACAAGTTCTTTGAATGATATTTTGAACATAACCAGATCATTGGCCATAGAGATATACTTGCGATTATTCCAAATAGGATTGGCATCAATGCCTGGCTGTAGCCAAGACTACTCAATCTTTCAGGCAGTGACAAAACTCCTGTACCAAACATAATACTCTGTACCAAAAAAATGACATGATAGCCTTTTAAACTCTCTTTGTTAGCACTCAGGTATGTTCACCTACCTATATACTTCGTTTTTTGGAACGAGAAATTCCACTTTTCCTCTTTAAGAAAGCTATTGGAAAACGTACAACACTATCCATCAAGTCAGACATCCTTCTCGGTATGACTGTTGACATAAAAGCCGTACCGAGGGATTTTACTCTTAATAAGTGGGCAATTAGCCAAGCAAATGCAAGCATTTGACCAAACAAACCAAAAATACCAGCTGAAAGTATAAAGACATAACGAATAGTCCTGCTCGTATTACTCATATGGAAGACTGGTGGAAGGAAGGACAACAGGGCAGAAGTTGCCACAATAACGATTAAAATATTACTTACAAGGCCAGCTTCAACCGCTGCAGTACCAATAACAATACCTCCAACAATCCCTATCGTTTGGCCAATTTTTGCAGGCATCCTTGCTCCTGCTTCTTTTAATACCTCTACAATTAGCTCAATAAATAACACCTCAAACAGAGGAGAGAAAGGCACTTTCATTCTAGATTCTTGAAGATTTAATAGGAGCTCATAAGGAAGAACCTCCTGGTGAAAGGTTAATGCGGATATATAAGTTGGAGTAAGCATAATGGTTAAGAAAAAACCAAAAAATCGAAGAGATCTAACTAAGCTAGCAGATGGCCAGCGATTGTAATAATCCTCAGCACTAATGAACATTTCTAAAAAGGAGGTTGGGCATACAAGAGCTGCTTGACTGTTATCCATTAAAATAACTATTCTGCCGTCTGCAAGATAATGTGATGTGGTATCCGGTTTTACAGTCATATAATATTGAGGAAATAGTGAATACGGATTATCTTCTATTAACTGCATAAGAATAGAAATATCAAAGAACTTAGGATAATCAAGCTTGGCTAAGCGACTCTTTAATTGCTCGAGAGCTGCTTTATCTACTAAATCCTCTATATAGAGAATAGTGATTTTCGTATTTGTAACGCTTCCTATTGTTAAGTCTTCATTTTTAAGCATTGGATTAACTATTCGTCTTTTAACAAGCGAAAGATTTGTCTGTATGGATTCAGTAAATACATCTTGAGGGCCAATGAATGTACTCTCCATCTCTGAAGTAGTTACTTCCCGCTCCTTTACACTATACGTATGAATACTTAACAGTTGGTTTGTCTCATGGAAGTATAATAACGTTTCACCAGTAGCAAGTTTTTGTGTAATCTCACCAATATTTGAGGGGTTCATATGTTCTGCCACCTGATGTATTTGGTGAATATAATTTGCTAAAGGAATTAAAACCATTATTTCTAAAGTTTTGCTATCTGTTAAGGATTGAGAAAAAATAATCGTAACAATGCCTTCGTTAGTTGGGATATTTTTATATAAAACGTCATTATTATCTTTAGTAATCTCTTTATAATACCTAATCCTTTTTTCAACCAAAGCATTCGTCGATGTGGTACCATCCATAAAATATGCAAGCATCGGTTTTTTTAC
>NZ_JBAEAP010000017.1:0-4549 GCF_056205495.1 Psychrobacillus sp.
CCCAGCTCTTGCAGAGAAGGTAAAAGTGGTTACAGGACAGGATTATCTATACTTCTATGATGCCGCTGCACCTATCGTAGAAAAAGATAGTATCGATATGGACAAAGTATACTTGAAATCTAGATATGACAAAGGGGAAGCAGCTTATTTAAACTGTCCAATGACTGAGGAAGAGTTTAATCGCTTCTATGATGCTCTTATTGAGGCAGAGGTTGTACCATTGAAGGAATTCGAAAAGGAAATTTATTTTGAAGGCTGTATGCCAGTAGAGGTCATGGCTGCAAGAGGCAGAAAGACGTTGCTATTTGGTCCTATGAAGCCGGTTGGCCTAGAAGATCCTAAAACAGGCAAAAGACCATATGCTGTAGTCCAACTGAGACAGGATGACGCTGCAGGCACACTTTACAATATCGTAGGGTTTCAAACACATCTAAAATGGGGCCCACAAAAAGAAGTACTAAAGCTAATTCCTGGATTAGAAAATGTGGAGATAGTAAGATATGGAGTAATGCATCGCAATACGTTCATTAATTCGCCATATGTTTTAAAGCCAACATATCAGCTAAAAGCTAACGAACAAATCTTTTTTGCTGGTCAAATGACAGGTGTTGAAGGCTATGTTGAATCAGCTGGAAGTGGGTTATTAGCTGGCATAAACGCTGCAAAATTGGCAAAAGGTGAAGAACTAGTTGTATTCCCAGCCGAGACGGCTCTAGGGAGCATGGCCCGTTATATAACAGAAGCCAACCCGAAAAATTTCCAGCCGATGAACATAAACTTTGGCTTGTTCGCAGAGCTACAACCTAAAGTAAGAGATAAGAAAGTACGCACAGAGCAGATGGCTAATCGAGCACTAACAACGATTCAAAATTTTATGAAAAGTACATCGATATAATTGCTAAAAGCCTCTAAAAAGTTGTATACTTTTAGAGGCTTTTACAATAGATGAATTGGAGTGGTTACTTGTGATTGGTAAAGAGGAACTTCATTCTTTTATTGCACATATACAATTAGAAAAAAATTATTCTAATCTAACAGTTCGAGAGTACGAAAAAGATATTATTCAATTTTTAAAGTTTATAGAGGCGGAGGGTGTCCAGGAATTAAATGACGTTGAATATATTCATGCTCGGTTGTATATTACTAAGTTGTATGATGAAAATTTAGCAAGAACGTCTATTTCTAGGAAAATCTCGTCAATCCGATCTTATTACAAATTTTTAAACAAGGAATATAGTATTCGAGACGATGCTTTTCAGTCTTTGTATCATCCGAAAAAAGAAACGAGATTACCACAATTTTTCTATGAAGAGGAAATGGAAAAGTTATTCGAGAAAAATAAAGGGACAGATCTATTGTCTGTTCGAAATATTGCCATACTTGAATTATTATATGCAACTGGGATGCGTGTGAGCGAACTTATTTCCATTGAAAACAGTCATATAGATAGTAGTTATGGTGTAGTGCGGGTTATGGGTAAAGGAAGAAAAGAGAGATACATACCAGTAGGAGACTATGCACTTGCTGCAGTTGAAGAGTATATGCACGATAGCCGACCTAAGCTGATGAAAAAAACTTCTCATCCATACTTATTTGTGAACAATCGAGGTGAGCATCTTACTACTGATGGGGTGCGTTATATCTTGAATAGTATGATTAAAAAAGCTTCTATGCATACAACTATATATCCTCATATGCTTCGCCATACATTTGCTACTCACCTACTTAACAATGGTGCTGATTTAAGAAGTGTCCAAGAGCTGCTAGGGCACGCTCATCTCTCCTCGACTCAGGTTTATACTCACGTAACGAAAGAGCATTTAAGAAAAACTTATATGAATGCCCACCCAAGGGCGTAACTACAGGAGGTCATACAATGGGTTCAATTCATGCAACTACTATATTTGCAGTTAGTCATAATGGAAGCTATGCAATGGCAGGCGATGGTCAAGTTACTTTAGGAAATCAAGTGGTAATGAAGCATACAGCAAAAAAAGTTAGAAGATTATTTAATGGTCAGGTTATAGCTGGTTTTGCAGGTTCTGTTGCAGATGCTTTTACGCTTTTCGAGATGTTTGAAGGAAAATTGTTAGAGTACAATGGTAATCTTCAACGAGCAGCAGTGGAGTTAGCGAAACAATGGCGTGGAGATAAAATGCTTCGCCAATTAGAAGCGATGCTTTTAGTAATGGATAAAAAGCACTTGTTGCTTGTCTCTGGTACCGGAGAGGTTATAGAACCTGATGACGGTGTTTTGGCAATAGGCTCAGGTGGTAATTATGCATTAGCAGCAGGAAGAGCATTAAAACAATACGCTGGAGACAAGTTGACTGCAAAGGAAATTGCAGAGGCTGCTTTGAACACAGCTGCAGACATTTGTGTGTTTACAAACCATCAAATAATTGTGGAGGTATTAGGTGAACATGAAGGAAACTAACTTAACCCCTAAACAAATAACAGAGCACTTAAATAAATATATTGTAGGCCAAGAAACAGCAAAGAAGGCTGTAGCAGTTGCTTTACGCAATCGTTATAGAAGACAAATGTTAAACGAAGAAATGAAAGCAGAAGTAATCCCGAAAAATATTTTGATGATTGGACCTACAGGTGTAGGGAAAACTGAAATTGCAAGAAGGATTGCCAAGCTAACAAAAGCCCCTTTTGTAAAGGTAGAAGCGACTAAATTCACAGAAGTAGGGTATGTAGGTAGAGATGTAGAGTCTATGGTTAGAGACTTAGTTGAGGCTGCTATTCGTATTGTAAGAGAAGAAAAGATGGAAGAAGTTAAGGATCAGGCTAGACGTTTAGCCAATGATGCTATTGTAAAGCTTCTTGTACCTTCTCTTAAAAAGAAGAATGTGGGACAAAATCCCTTTGAAGCTTTATTTGGTGGAAAGCCTGAAGATGATTCATCAGACACCGAGGATACAGATGTACGTATAAAACGTTCTCAAATTGCCGAAGATTTAAGAGATGGCAAGTTGGAGGATGAAATAGTAACGGTAGAAGTGACAGAACAGTCACCATCGTTATTCGACGCACTACAAGGTGGAGGTATGGAAAGCATGGGCATGAATATGCAAGATGCTCTTTCTAACTTAATGCCTAAGAAAAAGAAAAAAAGAAAAATGAAAGTAAAAGACGCTAGAAAAGTATTAATTCAAGAAGAAGCGGGTAAATTAATAGATAACGATGAGTTGTCACAAATTGCCATTGAAAAGACGGAGCAAACAGGTATTATTTTTATAGATGAAATGGATAAAATCGCTAGCAAAAATGGTGGAAGCTCTTCTGCTGATGTATCCCGTGAAGGGGTACAAAGAGATATATTACCAATTGTAGAAGGTTCAACAGTTACGACAAAATATGGAGCAGTAAAAACAGATTATATACTGTTTATTGCTGCTGGTGCTTTCCATATGTCTAAGCCTTCTGATTTAATCCCTGAACTTCAAGGACGCTTTCCAATTCGTGTAGAGCTTGAGAAGCTTACGAAGGAAGACTTTGTCCGAATTCTAAAGGAACCTCATCAGTCTCTAATAAAGCAATATGAGGCATTGTTATTAACTGAAGAAGTAACTATTTCTTTTTCAGATGAGGCAATTGAAAGAATTGGGGATATAGCATATCAGGTAAACCAAGAAACCGATAATATCGGAGCAAGACGTCTTCACACGATTTTGGAGAAAATTTTAGAAGACCTATCCTACGAGGCTTCAGATATTTCACCGGCTCAAATACAGATCACTCCTGCTTATATTGACTCTAAACTTGACAATATTGTGAAAAACAAAGATTTATCACAATTTATACTTTAAAATCCGATTCTTATTACTTTCAAAAACAATTAAAAACCTTTAGAATATTAAAATAAATAGGAAAATTACAATGGAGGCTTTATTTAAATGAATTTATTAGACAAAACACGCAAAATTAACTCGATGTTACAGGCATCTGCTGGGAAACCAGTTAACTTTAAAGAAATGGCTGCAACATTAAGTGATGTAATAGAATGTAACGCATTTATCGTCAGCAGAAAAGGAAAGCTATTAGGGCACGAAGTACACCAACAAATCGAAAATGATCGTATCATTAAAATGATGGAAGAGCGTCAATTCCCTGAGGAATATACAAAAAATCTTTTCCACGTTAGTGAAACGTCATCTAACTTAGATGTATATAGTGAACACTCTGTATTCCCTGAGGAAAATAGAGAATTATTTAAAGATGGTTTAACTACAATTGTTCCTATTATCGGTGGTGGAGAGCGTCTTGGTACACTTATTCTAGGACGTCTTAAAGATGAGTTCCAAAACGATGATTTAATCTTAGGTGAGTATGGTGCTACTGTAGTTGGTATGGAAATCCTACGTGAAAAATCAGAAGAAATTGAAGAAGAAGCTAGAAGCAAAGCAGTAGTACAAATGGCTATTAACTCATTATCATATAGTGAATTAGAAGCTATTGAGCATATCTTTGAAGAATTAGACGGAAACGAAGGACTTTTAGTAGCATCTAAAATTGCTGACCGTGTAGGAATTACTCGCTC
>NZ_JBAEAP010000018.1:0-5653 GCF_056205495.1 Psychrobacillus sp.
ATTGGAGCGCCAGACGGCGACTCCTACGGGATGAGTGAGACAGATAAGACATCACAACCACGCGCGCTAGCGATGGGTGATGGCTTATCGCTCACCCCGAGGAAAGCGTCCGGCTGGTGCGGAAATCAATTCTACTTGCCGATTTAGAACACATTATAATTCAACCCTAGCCTTTAACATAGCCTTTATTGTTTAGGAAGGCTGAGGAACTGCCTCCTCGCATTTCCCATTTACCTGTCACTCATCCCGCTGGAGCTCCAATCAATAATTGTCTCATTATTTTTCATCTTTTTGTTCTTAGTCTTCGTCTCATCAAAGGTTTATGAAATCGATTCAACCAGTAATGAAAAAAACTCATACCATAAATCTTTCTATAATTTTGTCGTTTAAAAAATTTACTTTTGAACGTCCCTTTGACAAATTTCTTATAAATCGGATGTTAAGCTTTTATCAAAAGGAGGAGAGCTATGTACGCAGAAGTTATGATTGCAACAAACACCTTTTTCAATTACACCGTTTTAGCGTTTGCAAACAGAATTGGTTGGATTGAAAACAAAAAAAGATACCTGCTTCTGTCTGCATTTGTTGCGGGATTGATAACCGTCGTTTTTTCTAATCATTTCATTACGCTATTTTTGACTTTCTTTCTCATGATTGGAATAGCGTTTTGGAAAAAAAGGACACAAATCGTCAAAGCCATTTCATTAACATTGCTAGCAAGCATCTTTGCTGGCGGACTACTTACAGCAATTGCCCCAATGTACCATAATGCGAGTAATTCATTCATGATTATCAATTATGCATTAATTGCTACGGGTGGTTTATACCTCCTCACGAAACACGTACTAAGTCTGCATATATCACAATCGGAAAGAGAACTTATTTATCCTTCTAGCATTAAATTATTCAATCAAACAAAGGAACTTACACTATTTATTGATTCTGGGAACGTCTGTACAGAACCACTTTCTAATGATCCTGTACACTTTATAGCAGCAGAAGCTCTTCGTCCCATTCTTCCAGAACTTCTTTATGATGTTATAAATAGCTGGGATAGCTCACATTATAAAGGTTTGGATATGCTTCCAAAAGAGTATGCAAGTAAGGTTCGTCTAATACCAATTGCAACCGTACAAAAGGAAAAGTCATGGGTAATTGGCATTAAATTTGATGAATGGGTCGTAAATGATCAGCCTTTACCAAAAGGTTACATCGTACTAACGAGAGGTAAGGACAAATTTCCACACGAGGCAGACGGTATCTTACATAGTTCCTCGTACTATCATTTGAAAAAAAGGAGTGCTAAATAATGATATTAAATATGCTACGTCGATTTTATTATTGGATTCTTTCATTTAGAAGAAAAGGAGTCCATTATATTGGTGGAAGTGAATCATTACCAAAACCATTGACGAGAGATGAGGAACGAGAAATGCTACTAGCTTTTATGGATGGAGATGAGTACGCAAGAGATGTGTTAATCGAAAGAAATTTAAGACTTGTAGTATACATTGCTAGAAGATTCGATCAAACGAATACAAACATAGAAGATTTGATTAGTATTGGATCAATCGGACTTATAAAAGCGGTAGAAACGTTCAATTTAGATAAAGGGATTAAGTTAGCAACCTATGCTTCAAGATGTATCGAAAACGAAATTCTTATGCATTTGAGAAAAACCAACCGCATGAAATCAGAAGTTTCATTTGATGAGCCTTTAAATTCTGATTCAGATGGTAATGAATTACTGCTTTCCGATATTTTGGGTACAAGTGAAGACCTAATAATAGAGGATGTCGAAAAAAAGCTAGAACGTCAGCATGTTTTTGAAGCTATAAATTTATTGGGAAATAGAGAAAAATATATTATGCAATGCCGTTTTGGGCTTAACGGACAAGAGGAAATGACTCAAAAAGAGGTAGCTGATCATCTTGGAATTTCCCAATCTTATATCTCAAGATTAGAGAAAAAAATAATTTTAGATTTAAAAGAAGTACTAAATGAACCGATAGCCTAATGGGTGAAATTGGATAGCTATGCTCCGAATAATCTTTTAACCGACGGATAAACTGACTAAGAACTATTAAAAAGTCCGGAGGAAGATCTATGACGAGAACAAAAGTTGAATTATGCGGCATTGACACATCAAAGCTTCCTTTACTAACCCACGAAGAAATGAAAGCATTATTTATTCGCTTACAAGCTGGCGAAGATTCGGTTAAAGATGAATTGGTAATGGGTAATTTAAGATTAGTTTTAAGTCTAGTACAGCGCTTCGCTTATAGAGGCGAGCAAGCAGATGACTTATTCCAGGTAGGTTGCATAGGGCTAATAAAGTCCATTGAAAATTTTGATTTAAAACATAATGTGCGTTTTTCCACATATGCAGTGCCTATGATCATTGGTGAGATAAAAAGACATTTGCGTGACCACCATTCTGTAAGGGTTTCTAGATCATTAAGAGATATTGCTTATAAGGCTATGAAAGCCAAGGAACAATATATTAACGAACATTTGGAAGAACCAACATTAGAAGATTTGTCTAAAATACTTGAGATACCAGTAGAAGATATATTACTATCGCTAGATGCAATTCAAGATCCTGTCTCTCTTCAAGAACCAATTTTCAGTGATGGAGGAGATGCTATTTATATGATGGATCAATTATGTGATAATGATGTATCAGAAGATCAATGGGTTACTTATTTTACTGTAAAAGAGAGTTTTCAAAACTTAGACTCGCGACAAAAGAAAATATTAACGAAAAGAATATACTTTGGTGCGACACAAACAGAAATAGCTACGGACCTGGGTCTCTCGCAGGCTCAAATCTCAAGACTAGAGAAAAGTGCCTTATCTACTATACAAAATCAGTTAAATCCTAAATAACAATCCTTAACGCTTTTTCTCGTCAGAAAAAGCGTTTTTTTCTATTTTCATGAATATACTATTAAAAAGGAGGGGAACTGTTGAAGTTTTCAGATGCGCAACAAAAAGAAGTCATTGAGGCTAATTCTGGGCAATTATTGGGCTTTATAGTGGATGCAGAAATAGATAAAGAAACAGGTCATATCATTTCCTTTATTGTAGAAACAAATGGGGCATACCCCACATTTTTCAATAAAAAAAGGGAAACGAAAAAAATTAGCGTACAAAATATAGCTGTAATTGGAAAAGATGTAATAATTGTTGCCAAAAACAGAGAATAGGTACTGTTCTTTATTGATAAAACGCCATTTCATTGATACAATGAACAAAACACTAGATGAAGAGTTGGTTTAAAATGTCAAATGTTCATAATAATTTAATTAACATTCAAAAGCATATTGAAGAAGCCTGTGTACGCTCTAATCGAAATTTTGATGATGTAACACTTATTGCTGTTACAAAGGAAGTTTCAGTAGAACGTACGGAGGAAGTTATTCAAAATGAAATATTGCATCTTGGAGAAAACAGACCTGAAGGACTTAAAAGAAAATTAGAAGCTATTTCAGCAAACGTAAAATGGCACTACATAGGCTCATTGCAAACTCGGAAAGTAAAATCGGTAATCAATGAGATAGATTATTTGCACTCCTTAGATCGTAAAAGCTTGGCCGAGGAAATTGAAAAAAGAGCAGACAATGTTAAAAATTGCTTTGTTCAAGTGAATGTTTCTGAGGAACAATCCAAGCATGGTCTATCTTTGGAAGAAGCTGAATTGTTTATTGACACTCTTAAAGATTATTCACATATACGTGTAGTCGGTCTAATGACAATGGCACCGAATACGGAAGATAAGGATTTAATCCGAAAAGTTTTCCGTAGCTTAAAAGAGCTTCAAATAAGAATTGCTGCAAAACAACTTCCACACGCCCCTTGTAAAGAACTATCCATGGGTATGTCCGGAGATTACGAAATAGCTATTGAAGAGGGAGCTACATTTATACGAATAGGAACAGCATTAGTCGGCAAAGACAAGGAGGATGAATGAGTATGAAGAATTGGGTAAAAAACTTCTTCTATTTAGAAGAGGATGAAGATACTACAACACCTCAGCAACCTAGAACACAAAATCGTGCAGTAGAACCAGAACAAGTACGACAACAGCCAGTAAAATCATCATACCCTAAAGAACGCAAATTTAATGCTGCTCCAAAGGAAACTGCTGCTACGAATCTTGTAAGTATTCAAAATATGCAAAAGTCCTCAAAGGTAATTTTAATTGAACCGAGAGTCTATGCTGAGGCACAAGACATTTCAGAGCATTTAAAGAACAAAAAAGCAGTTATTGTTAATTTACAACGTATTGACAAGGAACAAGGAATTAGAATAATCGACTTTTTAAGTGGAACAGTATATGCTTTAGGTGGAGATATTCAAAGAATAGGAACAGATATATTCTTATGTGCCCCTGATTCGGTAGAAGTAGCGGGCTCAATATCGGATTACTACTACAACGATCTAGATTAATAGAGGAGTTATTATAATGGATTTGATTTTATTTTTATTGGCACAATTAGTACAAATTTACTCATTTGCGTTGATTATTTATATCTTTATGTCATGGGTACCTAATGTGAAAGAATCTACGGTAGGACAATTTTTAGGGAGAATATGTGAGCCCTACTTAGAGCCCTTTCGTAAGATTATCCCACCAATAGGTATGATTGATATTTCACCGATTGTTGCTATATTTGTTCTTAATATAGCTATGAGAGGGATTATATCTCTAGGTCATTACATTTAACCTCACATTTGTGAGGTTTTTTTAAAATATATTATTTATTCTTGCCCCTCGGGTTAAACAAAGACAAGCAATTTAACTAAACTAAAAGGCTATGTTAAAGGTTATGGTTGATTTACGATGCAAAGAAATCTTAAATCAGAGAGTAGAATTGATTTCCGCCCCAGCCGGACGCTTTCCGTGGGGTGAGCGATAAGCCATCACCCGTCGCTAACGCGCGCGGTTGTGATGTCTTATCTGTCTCACTCATCCCACTGGAGTCGCCGTCTGTCGCTCCAAACAATAAATGGGAACAGCTTGAGCATCGATGAAGTGCTAATAAGTTTACTCATATAAACAAAGCTGAAAACTGTCACCAACCCCCATTTCATCATCTATTTATGTTCTTAATAGCCATTTGAAAGTTCCTTTTTCAATGTTTACAGTCACTATAAAAAAGAATGGTTAGTCTAAATAAACCAATAACTTTAACAAAGCTAACTATATAATGTTTTTCTGTGCTTTTCTCCATTTGCCTGTCGAGGCAGAGACAGGCGATTGTGCTTTTCTTGATGTCTAGCTCCATCGCCTTGCCCCTCGGGGTCAAATGGATAAAAGCTCCGGTGGCTGAATAGCTGCCTCCTCGCTTTTCTCCATTTGTCTGTCGGGGCAGAGACAGGCGATTGTGCTTTTCTTATTGTCTAGCTCCATCGCCTTGCCCCTCGGGGTCAAATGGGTAAAAGCTGTGGTGGCTGTGGAGCTGCCTCCTCGCTTTTTCCCATTTGCCTGTCGGGGCAGGAATAGGCGATTGCGCTTTTCTAGATGTCTAGCTTCATCGCCTTGCCCCTCGGGGTCAAATGGATAAAAGCTCCGGTGGCTGAATAGCTGCCTCCTCGCTTTTCTCCATTTGCAAGTCGGATCGTAGCCATGTCGTTCTGTGAGCCAAGG
>NZ_JBAEAP010000019.1:0-8751 GCF_056205495.1 Psychrobacillus sp.
CGATCTACTGGATCGATTCCAGCTTCTTCAACTGCTGAAGAGTATGCTTCTGGAAGGATGAAATCTAATGCGTCTTGGAATAAAGATTCAACTCCGTACATTTTTTCGAAAATTTGACGTGGCATTTTCCCTTTACGAAAACCAGGTGCATTAATTTGTTTAACCACTTTCTTGAATGCTTGGTCTAAACCTTTGTTTACTCCATCAGCAGCAACTTCAACTGTTAAAAGACCATTATTTCCTTCTTGTTTTTCCCATTTAACTGACATTTATTCTACCTCCAATAAATAAATTACAATAATTTAGTAGCCTGTATATTAAAAGTTTGAAACTTAACAGGACAGTTTTTCACTAATTATATTGACAACTTGTATATTATAGCATAACTGACTAGACTTTCAACATTATTGATATACAAGTAAGCTCGCCTATTTTCCTAGTAAACTTTTTTCTATATGCTATGTAAAGGTTTCAAAACTATTACCTAATCAGATAACCTTCATTACTTATAATCCTTTAATCCTTATAGGGTTGTCAACTATAAAATCGGAATTACTGTCTTTCCTATTCATAAAATGAATTGAATTGAATTGAATTTATAATTTGGCTATGTAAAAGGTTAGGGTTGACTTATGATGCAAAGAAACATTAGATCAAAGAGTAAAATTGATTTTTCGCACTAGCCAGACGGTTTACTCGGGGGGAGCGATAAGTCATCATCCGTCATTAACACACGCAGTTTTGATATTTTAGCTGTCTCAATCAGCCTACACAATCAAATTTCCCCAAGCTATTTTGCCCATAACAACTGCTTTTTTAGCCCCGGTAGCGGCAGGAAGGTTATTTGTTTTTTTCTTTAAGCATTGATAGCCTAATAAAGCGAAAATTACCGCCTCTTTAGCATCTGCGCTTATTTCATATGCTTCCATTCCAACTACAGAAACACGATCGGACATATAAACTTGCAGGCTGTTGAATAGTGTCAAATTATGTCTCCCTCCGCCGCTAACGATTACTTCCTCTATCTCTGCAGATTCAATAAATTTTAAAATCTCTGTAGCAATCGTCCGTGCAGTTAATGCAGTAATGGTAGCAATCCGATCCTCCAGACTAATAGCTAGATGTTCAGCTTCCTCCCACAGTATTCTCGCAAATTGAGTTCCAAACATCTCTCTACCGGTGCTTTTTGGGTAATTCTGATGGAAGAACGGATAAGCAAGTAGCTTAGTTAGCCATTTTTCATTCACCTTACCGCTTGCTGCTATAGCTCCATCGCGATCATAGTCATGCTTCCCATTTGTTGCCCAATTGACAAATGCATCAATGATCATATTTCCCGGGCCGGTATCGTATGCAATAACCTCCGATGCTGTAGCTCCTTTCGGAAGGACAGTTATGTTAGCAATTCCTCCTATATTAACGAGCACTCTCCCATGACTCTTATTCGTATAAAGCATATGATCAGCATAAGGGACTAACGGAGCTCCCCCTCCACCTACAGCCATGTCTCGAGTCCTAAAATCACCCACAGTTGTAATACCGGTACGTTCAGCAATTACTGCTATGTCTCCTATTTGTAGAGTGGATGTAATATCTCTTCCTTCAATGTTAATTGAAGCCGGCTGGTGAAAGATAGTTTGACCATGGGAGCTTACAAGTAAAATATCTTGCGGCGTTAAATTTGCTTGTTGAATAATAGATAAGGTAGCTTCAGAGAAGATTTCTGCTAAATACATATTCATGCTACTAATGTCTGCTATTTTTGCTATTTCAGGAGTGCAAATTTCTCTAAGCTTTTGTTTTAGTTCCCTTGAGTAAGGGAGTGACAAATACGTTACCAAATCTATTTGTAAATTGTCATTAGTATCAATCATTTTGATGAGAGCTGCATCTACTCCATCAAGTGATGTTCCGGACATAAGACCAACTACATAGCTCGTTTGCTCTTCCAAATACATCTCTCCCTATAAAGAAATTAATAGTAAAAGCATATTAGAGCACTTTTCTATAAGAGGTATAGCCTTTCCAAACCTCATAATCTAATTTACGATAAAAATCGACAAGCCCTGTCCAATCAATGACAATATGTTTAATGTCTCTATTTCTTAGAAAAGCTATAGCAGCTTGTACGATTGCTATACCGTAGCCATTACCGCGTTCTACGGAATCGACTCCCAACGGTCCTATCCCCCCTAATTCTTGGCTGAATAGAGGTGCCCAATACACGTTTTGAGCGATTAAAGGTGAGCTATTATCGTTTATCCTTGAAAATCCAATAATCTTATTTTCTTTTTTAAGAACGGCAAACTCTCTGCCATTCCCACCCTTTTGGAAATATTGATGAGCCTCGTATTCCCACCTCCCTGGGAAGCATCGATGTAAAAATGCAAGGAACGCCTCCTTTTCCTCATGCTTTAATATCGAAAATTCAACATTAGGTAGGGCAGGTAATTCTTTCGCTACCTCTCCCTCATATTTACAGAGCATATCGAACTCTTTTCCAAAAGAATGATAGCCTCGTGTTTCAAACCAATTTTCATAGCTATCTAACGGGACACCAGGGAAATAATGCCATGGGTCTTTTCCTAATAATATTTCCTGTATTCCAGCTAATTGAAAAGCCTGCTCTGCATGTCTTAATAGAGTAGACCCGATTCCCTTGTTACGGTACTCATGATGAACAAGAATTACTTGAATCCAGCCTGTTTTATCCTTCATCGGTATCTCTAATTCTTCCTGCCACCTTTTACCTACTACAAAGCCGATTATTTGACCTTCCTCATTTACAGCTATTCGCGAAGCATCATAGCAAATATTTTCATCCTGAAAACTATTTTGTTCAAATAGCTCCTTTCGCATTGGAAAATCTCTTCCTAGCTCTTGATTCCACAAACTCACCAATTCATCTAGTCTACCTAACTGCCATTCTATCAACTGCATGCTTTTCACCTCAATTATCATAGTTTGTTCTATTAAATGTTTCTAAAAAATACTCATCTATTTCTATATTTTCTTCTAAAAGAGCAGCAACTACTGCCCCGCCTGCCGGTAATATTTTAGGGAAGATTATATCCACATGAATACCTTCATTTTTAATCGTTCTTTCGATTGATTCTTTCAAAACGTCATATCTATTAAAAAGTCCACCTACTAAAACAACTCGTATAACATCATTCCCTTGGCTGAATAGCTGCTTTACAAGAGCAGATATAGCCAATCCAAGCTCTGTTCCATTCTGATCGATGATATGCTTGGCCATGAAATCATTACGTTCTAACGCCTTCATAACAAGCACCGTGAGAGAGGATATCAGCTTTTTCGGATTTTCTGCCTGATAAATAACCGGAATAATATCCGGTAATTGTTCTTTATTGAAATGCTGGATAAGTAGGTCAGACAATAATGTTTGTTCAATGAGACCATCTCTCGCTTTAAAGGCAGCTTCTAATGCATCTCGTCCAATGGCATATCCACTACCTTGATCTCCAAACAGATGACCCCATCCTCCTACACGCGCTCGATCGGAAGCTTCATTTACACCGTATGTAATTGCTCCAGTTCCAGCAATTTGGACTACCCCTGGTTTTCCTATTGTCCCGGAATAAAGTGCTGTAATCGCATCATGGTCTATAGTAATACTTACCTCTGAGGAAAATAGAGGTTGTAGTATTGCTTTTAAGGTGTCTTGATTGGTTATATTGCCCGCTCCTGCCATACCAGCAAATACACGCTTTACTAGTAAGAAATTTTGTGGTGCCAATTCTTTTAGTTCCCTTATAAGCTTTTGCAGCTCTGATTGGACAGCTATTTTGCCCGTACTATTAATATTAGTTCCACCAACCGTTGCTTTTGCTACTACTTCACCTTTAGATGTAGCAATGATTCCAGTAGTTTTCGTTCCTCCGCCATCAATCCCTAATACATACATTCTCTACACCCCTTTTGACAATAAACAAGCCAACTCATAGAAGAGTCAGCTTATGAATAAATTATTTCTTTGAATCTTTTGATAGAAAATTGACCGCATCTCGAGTAGCATCTAAATACTTAACCGTTTCTTCATATTGAAGAGAAGCAACTCCCATGAACAAAATATCCACCACTTGCAGCTGTCCAATTCGAGACGAGGTAGCGCCACTACGAAACGTTGATTCTCTAGTGGCAGACGTATATAGCTTAATGTCTGCAATTTTAGAAACGATAGAGTTACCATATTTCGTAATACTGATAATAGAGATACCCTTTTCCTTAGCAAGCTCTAAAACTCTAGCAACTTCTGATGTCTCTCCAGAAAAGGAAATTGCCACAACCACATCCCCTTTTTCAGCAGTAGCTACGAGTGTCATTGCTAAATGCATATCTGGAAAGGCATAAGAGTTCTTGTTAATACGTAAAAACTTTTGTTGAGCATCTTGTGCAATGATATTAGAAGCACCTACTCCAACAAAATGGATTGTATTGGCCACTCTAAGTAGGTCAATAGCTTTTTCTAATTCTTCGGTATTTAACATTTCAGCCGTTTCTCGAATCGTTTTAATACTATTGTTTGTCATCTTATCTATTATCGACATAATCGGTTCGTTCGGTTCTATATCCCTAAAACCATGCTCTGTTGTCTTTTGTAAATCTCCTGCAATTCTTAGCTTCAGATCTTGTAAGCCTTTTAAATCTAATGACTTGCAAAGCCTGATGACTGCTGCCCCACTAGTTGAGCTTCTTTTCCCTAATTCGACTGCAGTTAAAGAAATTGCCTCTTGAGGATGATTTAATATATATCTTGCAATTTTCTTCTCAGAGGGTGGCAATGTATTCACCATTTCATTTAGCATAACTAGTCCACCGTTGGCAGATGACATAATTTATCCACTCATTTCTTCCTTGAAATAGCTATTTAACTCTACCTCTTCATTTGGACTAGGTCACTGAGGTAGTAAGTTAAAAGGCTTGTATTCATAATATATACCGTTAGATTGTATATGGAGTAGCCCGTAACCAATGTTATTCTCCTGCTTCATCACATATTTTTTTGGTGAGGCATTGCCTGTGATAATGTATCTCACACCGCTAACTTCCCATTGGTCCTGCGTATGTAAATGTCCAAATAAAACTACAATGTCTCTAGAAGGTAATTCTTTTTTGTGTTCTCTAAGGATTTCTACTAATTGAACGGAATCTTCATATACCATTTCATGTGCAGTTCCGAAATGGTCCCTAGTAGGTACATGAGTAAGTACTACAATATGCTTTTGCTCATGGGTAGATAATACTTCCTTCAGGTAGGTTAACTGGGTTGAGTCTGAAAGCGTGAGACTTTGCTCTAAAGCACTGTTTAAAATGATAAACAGTACTTTCCCATAAGTAAAATGATAGGATGGTGAACCCATAAAGCTCTGATATAGTGTTAAGTTTCCTCGAAATGCTTCATGATTCCCAGCAAGCGTTAATATGGGAATGTGTTTCTTTATATCCGAAAATAGAGATGTCTTCGCTAACTTAAATTCCTCTTCCGTCCCTTGATCTACAAAGTCACCCATATGTATGATAAACTCAGGTGCTTTCTCCAATGAATGTACTAAAGCAGCATTTCCATGCTCCAGCGTATGTGTATCTGGAATTATGCCTACTATAAAGTTTTCCTCGTCTATCGGCCCTTTTATAGATTGAACAACAAAATTTTGCTGATATGGGTCCATTTCATTTCCTGCTCGATCCTTTGTATGAATAGAAAGTTGATGTGGACCATCTATTAAATGAGTACTAGATATTGCAAATCCCCAGCCTGTTTCTTCGTCATAGAACACTTTTTGCTTTTCATTATTAATAGTAAGAATTATATCTTTCTTTTCAATCCCACTATGTTCATCACAAAGTCGAAAGCCAATCCGTGGTGTAGCTGTATGAATAACAGCGGAATCAGTTGGTGTGACATCAGATATAATTGGACATTCATGATCTTCACTTAAATCTATTAAATAATTTTTTTCTAGATGCGGTACCGACCAATTACCAGCCAAATCTTTTACTTGGATGCTAACTTTACAACTTCCCTCTTGAAGTTCTTTTACATGATAAGATATTTTATTCGCTCGAACAGAAGGAACAACCAATGTATTATTGATTTTCATGATTAAAGTATCGAAATCTACACCTGACATGTCATCGCTCACTACTGCAGAAAAGACAAAGGAATTTCTATATATCTTCTCCTTTTGAGGTAATATGTCATTAAAAATTGGTCCCGTTAAGTCTTGATCATCTACATATACAAATGTAATATGATCCAAATAGAACTTTCCATTAATACTGGAGTCTTTTTGATTAACCAAATTTGTTTCTACTGCATATATTTGCTCCAACCTTAATGGAAGCTTCCAGTTTTGCTCCAACTCTACATCTAAGTATTTCCATCCATTCCAGCTAATATTTCCATTTGTTAAGTTAATTATCTTCCGTTCATTATCTCCATCTATTATTGTTGCTCGTAGCCATGGTGTTTTTCCATCACTATGGACCCACACTGCCAGTTTTTTTGGCATATGCTTTGTCACTAGCTTCTTTTTAAACTTGATATACATAGCTCCATTTCCTTTAACCCAGCCTCCGTAGTTAAAGCTAACCTCTAAGCTATACTCTCCATGCTTGACGTGTTCCTTGTTTAAAGATAAATAATAGGAGGAGACAAAGGAATGATTGGTTTCATAGTCACTAAGATTGGCATTATTGAAATCGTCCAAGATTAGCTTCTTATGTTCCTTCATCCTTTTCCCTCCTCTTATAATTTCATGTCCGCTATTTCTATAGCTTTTCTTACAAAACCGTTTGCCTGTTTAATATAATCTATTGCCTCTTCATAATTAACATTAGCTTTCATCATTACTATCGCAGGTTTCACTTCATTATTTGCAAGCTCTAAAAACTCTTCTGCCTCTTTATATGACCGGTTAGTAATCGTTTGAATAATACCCTTCGCTCGCTCTTTTAGCTTTTCATTGCTAACGGAAACATCTACCATTAAGTTTTCATAAACCTTACCTAGCTTAATCATAACCGTTGTTGATATCATATTTAAAATGAGCTTATGTGCAGTAGCTGCTTTCATCCTCGTAGACCCCGTAATTACCTCTGGTCCAGTCTCTACCTCAATTTTAATAGTAGCATGCTCACTGATGGAGGAATTTTTGTTTGCAGTTAAACTGATTGTTTGTGCACCAATCTCATTAGCGTATTCTAATGCCCCAATTACATATGGCGTTCTTCCACTCGCTGCTATTCCTATCACAACATCATAACTAGTCAAAGCTCTTTCTCTTAAATCCTCTTTACCTTTCGCTGGACTATCTTCGGCACCCTCTACCGCTTTTTCGAAAGCTGAAAGTCCACCTGCCATAACAGCCTGCACTAAATTAGACGGTGTCCCAAAGGTGGGTGGACATTCGACCGCATCTAAAATACCTAGTCTCCCACTTGTTCCTGCTCCAACATAAAATAGTCTTCCACCAGATTTCAATGAGTTGAATACAGCCTCTGCAGCCCTTTCAATATTATCTATTTCATCCTGTACACATTCAGCGACACGTTTATCCTCTTCATTAATCATTGCTAAAATGCTTTTAGTAGACATATGATCAATGTTTATGGAAAGGTTATTTCTCTGTTCGGTTGACAGTTTATTCAAATTAGATAAATCATTCATTTTAATCATCCTAGTTATATATGTCGTATATTTTCTTTTCTTTTTGAAAGCCTTCTATTAAATCTTGACAATTCTCTATATATTCTTTTGTCGTTCCATTCCAAATACTTTCCCTTATGCTTTTAGAGCCAGCCAACAAGTCAAAGAAATACTTCTTCTGCTCATTTTCTATAAATGAGAAGTCATCTGGATACATTTCTGCGATTGTCTCTATAAGCAACAGACCAGTTTCCCATGCATTTAATGTGTGACGATCGACAATATGTAGCTGAATTCCACTGCAAATAACATTCATATGCTTTTGATAGGTTGGCTTAAAAGAAATAGGTCTTGCGATAACTCCTTCTATCTTTTTCTCATTAAATGCCTTTGCAAGCCTTTGCCCATCCACATAAGGAGCACCAATCCATTCAAAGGGCCTTGTAGTGCCTCGCCCTTCAGATAAGTTAGTTCCTTCTATTAAACAGGTTCCAGGATACAATACATTCATATCAATGTTAGTAGTATTTGGAGAAGGGGGTACCCACAATACAGGAGTGTCATCAAAGTACATAGCACGATGCCATCCCTCCATTGGAACAACTGTTAAATCACAATTGTAGCCAAACTTATATTTAAATAACTGCGCAAGTTCCCCTACAGTCATCCCATGCCTATTCGGAATAGGTAGCAAACCAACAAAGGAGCGAACATCCTCTTCCACAAGATTTCCTTCTATTCGGTCACCAGAAATCGGATTTGGTCGATCCAATACAACAAACTGTTTTCCTTGCTCTCCACAGGCTTCCATTACATACGCCATTGTATAGATGTACGTGAAGTATCTCGAACCAATATCCTGCAGATCAAAAACAATTACATCAACAGATTCTAACATCTCTTTTGTAGGCTTCCTTGAATCACCATATAGACTGTAAACCGGAAGATTTGTGAAAGGGTCTATCGAAGACTCGACTCCCTCTCCTTCTTTCGCATCTCCACGAATCCCATGCTCTGGACCATATAAGGCTGTAAGATTTATGCCCGGATGATCGACAAATAATTCAATAGTCGGAGTG
>NZ_JBAEAP010000020.1:0-1577 GCF_056205495.1 Psychrobacillus sp.
ATATCCTCTTGTAGCTGGAGGTTCACCAACTGCTAATCCTATTTCTCTTTGAGCCATCGCTACTCGAGTAACCGAATCCATCATGAGCATGACATTTAAGCCTTTATCACGAAAATACTCCGCAATAGCTGTTGCAGTAAATGCTCCCTTAATACGCATAAGAGCTGGCTGGTCAGAAGTCGCAGCTACCACGATTGACCTTTCCAATCCTTCTTTGCCAAGATCACGTTCAATAAACTCTCGAACCTCTCTGCCACGTTCTCCAATAAGGGCAATCACGTTTAAGTCTGCATTCGTATTTCTTGCAATCATTCCGAGCAGGGTACTTTTACCTACACCTGAACCAGCAAAAATACCAACCCTTTGTCCCTTTCCGACTGTAAGCATACCATCAATCGCCTTCACACCCACCTCAATTTGCTCATGAATAGGTGGTCTTGTTAAAGGATTTGGGGGATCTTGTTCGGTACCAACCGTACTTAAGCCCTTAGGTAGTACGGTTCCATCTATAGGATTACCCATGGAATCAAGTACTTTCCCAATTAACTCAGGACCTACTTTTATTTCTAAAGAACTGTTTGTTCCTTCTACTAAACACCCTGTGGAAATTTCACGTATATTTGTATAAGGCATCAAGACTACAGTTTCTTCTTTAAAGCCTACTACTTCAGCAAGAATGACAGATGGACCATTTTTAGCAGAATTAATATGGATTTTACATACATCTCCAATAGAGCTCTCGGGGCCTTGCGACTCAATCATTAATCCAACTACACGATTTACACGGCCGTACTTTTTAAAAGTAGAGACTTTTGGTATTTGTTGGATTAAATCGATTGCTTTCATTACTCTCACTCCATGCTTTCAAGAATATCAACAAGCTTACGTCTTAACTCTTTTACTTGTTCATCAATACTTACAACTATTCGACCATGATTTGTTTCAATATAACAATCTGTATCATTCATTTCCTCGTCCACGAAAATCATAAATGGCACGTCTATTGGGAAGATCGAAGCAAGCTCTTCTCGATTTTTAGATACTAGATTGAAATAATACGGGGAAACATATATTTTTATTTCTTTCATTTCACGAGCTTCCTTTAAGCCCCTTTGAACAATAGACAAAAATAAATCGTGATCTTCCTCTAATTTAACCCCAATAATTCGCTCTGCATTTCGAATACTCAATTCAAGAATTACTTGCTCTTGTTGCTGTAGATAGGCAGCAGCATTTTCATATGCTGTTTGCATCGCTTCGTTGGCTGTTTTTAGTGAACTTTGCATGTCAGCCAGTGCCTTTTGCCTACCTTCTTCTACACCTTGCGCAAATCCTTCTTCGTAAGCACTTTGTTGATAGCTGAGCTTCTGGTTATTCCATTCATTTAAATCCTGTTGAATTTGTTGCTTAGTATTTTCCACTTCTAATTGCAGTTGCTTTTGTTTATTCGTTATTTCTTGGTTGACCTCATCCAATATTTTGCTGCGCTCTATATTAAAACTTTCCTTTATAGCGAGCGGTGTTTCATCACTTGTCTCTTCTACATTGAGATTTCTTATATGAATCGGACGGAATTT
>NZ_JBAEAP010000021.1:0-10331 GCF_056205495.1 Psychrobacillus sp.
GGCTGTGGCTGAAGGAAGAGATGTGATAAATCTTGGACAAGGTAATCCAGACCAGCCCACACCGGACCATATTGTAAAAGCATTATCAAGTGCTGCTAAAAACCCTCAATCTCATAAGTATTCTCCATTCAGAGGAATAAACGAGTTGAAGCAAGCAGCGGTAGATTTTTATGCACGCGAATACAACGTAAATTTGGATCCTGATACAGAAGTCGCTATTTTATTTGGAACTAAAATTGGTTTGGTTGAACTGCCTTTGGCTTTGATGAATGAAAACGAGTTAATGCTTCTTCCAGACCCTGGTTATCCAGATTATTTATCAGGTATTGGTTTAGCCAATGTCCAATTTGAAACAATGCCACTGTTAGAGAAAAATAGTTTTCTGCCAGATTACGAGCAGCTTTCTACAGAACAAAAAGAAGCTGCTAAACTAATGTATTTAAATTATCCTAATAATCCCACTGGAGCTTCTGCCACTTTAGAATTTTTTCAAGAAACGGTAGATTTAGCGAAGGAAAATGATATAGCCGTTGTACATGACTTTGCGTATGGAGGTATTGGGTTTAATGGAAAAAAACCAGTTAGCTTTTTAGAAGCAAAGGGTGCAAAGGAAATCGGTATTGAAATGTATACACTCTCTAAAACATATAATATGGCTGGATGGCGTGTAGGCTTTGCTGTCGGTAACTCTAAAATTATTGAAGCTATTAATATTATGCAAGATCATCTTTTTGTCAGTCTCTTCCCTGCGGTTCAGTCTGCAGCCGCCGAGGCTTTAAACGGCTCTCAAGAATGTGTGGACGAATTAGTCGCACTCTATGAAAAAAGAAGAAATATTTTCATAGAGGCATGTAGAAAAATTGGATGGAACGTAAAAGCTCCAGAAGGCTCTTTCTTTGCTTGGCTTCCAGTTCCAAACGGCTATACTAGCGAGGAATTTGCAGACCTTCTTTTAGAAAAAGCTGATGTTGCAGTCGCTGCTGGAAATGGCTTCGGTAAGCATGGAGAAGGTTATGTTCGGGTTGGGCTATTAGTTGATGAGGATAGACTCGTCGAAGCGGTTGAAAGAATAGAAAAGCTACAGCTTTTTTAACAAGTAAATCAGTTTCTCCTTTTAAATTAATCAGTTGGTATTAAAGAATTTGTGAAAGAATGTATTTAAACTAACGCTCGAGGTTAGTTTAATGAACTCGAAACCTATATTAATTTATATCAAAACAGGAATGTATTTTATGTTATAATTGGTTAATTATTGTAGGAGGTAAAAAATGAAAAAAAATATATTTATAGCGATTGTATTTACTTTAGTAGCGATGTTTACCTTCTCCATCACATCAGAAGCTTCATCTACACAAGTTATGTGGGGGAAAACAGAATTAAAAAAAGGTCAGATTGGTAAAGTAACACTTTACGCAGATGTAGCAACATATAAGCCTGATGGCTCTAGAGGAAAGGTGTTACCAGCAGGTGGAGAGTATCGTGTCTATACATTTCGTACAGATATATACGGAGGAGAATACGGTCTAGGGGACGGATTGTTTGTCAATATGTACAGTGCTTTGAAGTATGAAACGCCTTCTAAAGCAAAACTTGCATTACTAGTAGATTCTTCTACACAAGTTATGTGGGGGAAAACGGAATTAAAAAAAGGGCAGATTGGTAAAGTAACACTTTACGCAGATGTGGCGACATATAAGGCGGATGGCTCTAGAGGAAAAGTGTTACCAGCAGGTGGAGAGTATCGTGTCTATACATACCGTACAGATTTATACGGAGGAGAATACGGTCTAGGGGACGGATTGTTTGTCCATATGTACAGTGCTTTGAAGTATGAAACGCCTTCTAAAGCAAAACTTGCATTACTAGTAGATTCTTCTACAAAAGTTATGTGGGGGAAAACGGAACTTAAAGCAGGACAAATCGGAAAAGTTACAATCCTTAAGGAAACTACTTTATTTAAGGTAATTAATAGTGTTGATGGTGGCGAACCTGGTCTTGAACCTATCCGACAATTAATGCCTAACGAAGAATTCCGAGTGTATTCAGCTAAACAACCACTTGATGGATATGTTCCCATGTATGGTCTAGGTGGTGGGTATTATATTGTACAAAACAATACCATGTTAAATGGAGTTTCTGTAAAGTATGAAACGCCATCTAAAGCAAAACTTGCATTACTTAATTAAAATAGTAGTATAAAATGCACATAAAAAGTGAGCTTGGAGAAACATTTTCCAGATCACTTTTTATGTGCATTTTTAAATCACCCCTTACCTTTAACATAACCATAAAAATAAAGTGTAAAGCTAAATGTAAAGCTTTTAAATGCTTACATCTTAGTATTTCCAAATCACTCACTTATGTATAATTATTTATATAATTTTGTATTTGAATTTTTCTAAACAATTATACAAATGTTAAAATAACTATTGACTTCAATAGAGTAGTGTAGTAAATTTTTTCTATAGTAAAAACGAAAAACTTAATAGATTATTATCTCTTATCAAGAGTAGCTGAGGGACTGGCCCGTTGAAGCTCGGCAACCATCTATACTAAAAAAGTATAGAAAGGTGCTAAATCCTGCAAAACATTTTGTTTTGGAAGATAAGAGAGGACAATACATATTTGTGTGCCTCTCTTTCTTTTGAAAGAGAGGCTTTTATATTTATTCGTTTTTATTAATACATATTCAGGAGGAATTACAATGAAGAAATTTAGCTTAGTGTTATCAGGAGTTTTATTAACAGGGTTGCTCTCGGCTTGTGGTGATGATGCTACATCAGGACCATTAGATGAAAATAAATTAGTAGTTGGCGTTACGTCAGGTCCACATGAACAAGTTACTGAGGTTGTTGCGGAAGTTGCAGCACGTGACGGTCTAGAAATTGAGATTAAGGCTTTTTCAGATTTCGTACTTCCAAACACAGCTCTTGATGAAGGAAGCTTGGACGCAAATAGTTATCAAACTCTACCTTTTCTTGACTCATTCAACGAAAATAATGATACAGAGCTAGTACCAGTTGCTGAGACTATTTTACTTCCAATGGGCGTTTATTCTGAAAAGTATTCATCCTTCGATGAATTGCCTGATGGAGCAACTTTTGGGCTACCAAACGATCCGACACAAGGAGCACGTGCTTTAGACATCTTAGAAGTGAATGGTTTTATCAAAGTTAAAGAAGGTAAGAAAGGAAATGCTTCTATTCAAGACATTGAAGAAAATCCTAAAAACCTTGAGTTTATAGAATTAGAGGCTGCTCAAATAGTAAAACAGCTTAGTGAAGTCGATGCAGCAGCAATCAATTCCAATTATGCTTTGGAAGCTGGTATTAACCCTGGAGAAGAATCTATTTTGTTAGAGTCAGCAGATTCACCATACGTTAACCATATTGTTGTTCGTAAGGAAAATGAAAATGACCCTGCCATTCAAAAATTCATTAAAGCATACCATTCAGACGAAGTTAGAGAATTTATTGAAGAAGAATTCCAAGGCTCTGCACTAGCAGGTTGGTAAATAAGAAAAGCGCAGGCGCCTATCTCTGCCCCGACAGGCAAATGGGAAAATGCGAGGAGGCAGGTCCACTGCCACCGGAGTATTTTCCTATTTGACCCCGAGGGGCAAGGCGCCGGAGCTAGACATCAAGAAAAGCATAGGCGCCTATCCCTGCCCCGACAGGCAAATGGCTAAAAAGTGAAGAGGCAGCTCTTTTCCTACCGCAAACGCTCTTTTTACGACGAGTTTGCGCAGAAATAGGTTTTGACCATTTGACCCCGAGGGGCAAGGCGCCGGAGCTTGATATCAAGAAAAGCGCCGGCATCTATGTCTGCCGGCGTTTTTTTAGAAAGGAAGATCATTCATGATAGTTTTAGAAAATATTACAAAAGAATTCAACAGTAAAAGCAGTACGGTTAAGGCTGTTAATAACGTAAGCATACACGTAAAAAAAGGTGAGATTCATGGAGTTATAGGCTATAGCGGTGCAGGGAAAAGTACGCTCATTCGCTGTGTCAATCTATTAGAGAAACCAACATCCGGAAAAGTATACATAAACGGCAATAACATTACCCCCCTTCCCCCGGCGAAGCTACGTATGGTACGAAATAAAATAGGAATGATCTTTCAAGGATTTAACCTTCTAAAAACAGCAACTGTTTATGATAATATTGCCATTCCATTAAAGCTACTCGGCTATGACAAGACAGAAGTAAAAAGTAGAGTAGAAAAATACTTAGAAATAGTTGGTTTATCTGATAAGTATAAAAGCTATCCAAACCAGCTTTCAGGAGGGCAAAAACAACGTGTCGCAATAGCAAGAGCCCTTGCACAGGAACCCGAAGTACTATTAAGCGATGAAGCAACAAGTGCATTGGATCCTGAAACTACTGATTCCATTTTGGATTTGCTATTAAAAATAAATAAAGAGTTGGGTATCACTATTCTACTAATCACCCATGAGATGAATGTCATTCAAAAAATATGTGATCATGTGTATGTAATGGAAAAAGGAGAGGTTGTTGAAGCAAACACTGCGATTAACCTTTTTACAAAGCCAAAGCATCCAACTACAAAGAAGTTTTTAAGCACAATCAGTCAACGAAATCTATCCCCTTCTCTAATTTCTCAGCTCCATGTAACGGGTGCTGTTACACGTTTAACATTCGTTGGTGAGAGCACGGGTAAGCCCTTATTAGCAGAGGTTAGCCAAAGATTTGAAGTCCAGCCTAATATATTAACCGCCAATATCATTGAGTTGAAAAATGGGATTGTTGGTAATATTGTCATCCATTTAGTCGGAGACCCGGACCAAGTACAGTCTGCAATCCAATTTTTAAACGAACGCGGTGTTGAAACAGAAAACTTGGAGGTGCACTCATGAGTGGGATTGAACAATTTACCAATCAATGGCTCCCATTAATCGGAAAAGCCACCATAGAAACATTCCAAATGGTCGGGATTTCTTTGTTAATCTCCATCCTAATCGGTATTCCCTTAGGTATACTGATTGTTTTAACGAGACCTGGGCAAGCATTACAAAATGCAATCGTTTACCAGTTAAGTAACCTTCTCATAAATGTTATTCGTTCTATACCATTTATCATTCTATTATTTTTCATCCTACCATTTACGAAATTCCTTGTAGGTACGACAATCGGAGTGAAAGGTGTTATCGTTCCACTAGTTATCTATACAGCGCCCTACATCGCTCGTCTGATGGAGTCCGCACTTTTGGAAGTTCAAAATGGAGTAATTGAAGCTTATACAGCCATGGGGATTAAAACACGTTACATTATATGGCATGTGCTACTGCGAGAGGCACGACCATCTATCATATTAGGATTAACGATTGCAACGGTAGGATTAATAGGAGCAACTGCAATGGCTGGCATGGTCGGCGCTGGTGGTTTAGGAGATTTAGCTTATCGTTATGGACATTTACGTTATGAAACGGATGTTATGTATGTCATAGTAGTGATCTTAATTATTTTAGTTCAAGGCATTCAATCTCTCGGCAACCGACTAGCTGCAAGATTAAAAAAGGACTAATTAAGAAATCCATTCATATTAAGAAAGTTTTAAACTAGCACTCCACGAGAGGTGAATACATTGAGCAACGCTAAAAATAATGACCTACTATTGGGTAATATAGATAATAATGAACAGTACCCAATTGACTTTAACGAATTAGAGAAGGCTGCAAAAGAAACATTAGAGGCTGGTCCCTTTGGTTATATTCGATCATCTGCTGGTGGAGAAGAAACCTATCGAAAAAATATAAATAGTTTTTCGAAGTACTCAATCGTTCCACGATTTTTAAATGATGTATCTACACTAAATACCGAAGTAACCATATTTGGTAAAACTTATCCTCACCCCCTATTCATTGCTCCAGTTGGAGTAAATAAAATTGCACATGAAGATGGAGAAGTTGCTGTGGCAAAGGCTGCAGCTAATTATGAGTTTCCTTACATACAAAGTACTGTGTCAAGCTTTTCTATTGAAGAGATTGCTGCCGCAACTCCCGGAAGCTCTAAATGGTTCCAGCTATACTGGTCATCTAACAAAGAGATAGCATTTAGCATGGCTAAACGCGCGGAAACTGCCGGTTATGAAGCAATTGTCCTAACAGTAGACACGGTTATGCTAGGTTGGCGAGAAGAAGATATTCGAAACCAGTTCTCTCCTTTAAAGCGTGGCTTTGGCCAAGGTAATTATGCTTCAGACCCTGTTTTTATGGCTGCCTTACCAGAGCATTCTCAGGAGGCTATCGTTGATAG
Source organism: Psychrobacillus sp. (assembly GCF_056205495.1). Classification (NCBI taxonomy): domain Bacteria; kingdom Bacillati; phylum Bacillota; class Bacilli; order Caryophanales; family Bacillaceae; genus Psychrobacillus; species Psychrobacillus sp. Next base: position 6,277 of record NZ_JBAEAP010000021.1, read on the forward strand.
TATTTTAGAGAATATATATCATCCTACCTTGAACTGGAATGATATTTCTGAGCTAAGGAAACACGTTTCTCTTCCAATTTTGATTAAAGGGATCCTCCATCCAGAGGATGCCAAGCTAGCAGTTGAACTAGGAATAGACGGCATCATTGTCTCTAACCATGGTGGACGGCAACTGGATGGCGTTATTGCAAGTATTGATGCACTTCCTGGTATTGTAAAAGCTATTGATGGAAGAATTCCTGTTTTATTTGACAGTGGTATTAGACGAGGCTCAGATGCTGTAAAGGCTCTAGCTCTTGGTGCCTCTGCTGTATGTATCGGTCGCCCCTTCGTTTGGGGGCTAGCTACTGGAGGACAACTAGGTGTAGAAAGGGTCCTAGAGAATTTCCTGCAAGAGACAAAGGTTTCTATATCCTTGGCTGGTGTTCGTAATATGAAAGAACTCCAGCATCTTCTGGTAGTAAAAAGCTAAAAATTGTAAGCCCCATTCCGTGGAATGGGGTTATTTATTTACACAAAATTTTATAAAGTTGGAGTTATATATAACTGTTACACTTACTTCTTTGCATTCATTTGAGTTTATGAGAAAATATAGCATAAAGTCAAACTACATAAGAAATTAAAGAAGGTTGAAAAATGATTACAAGACTATTAATAACAGGATACAAAGCACACGAACTAGGGATATTTAATGATAGCCATCCTGGAGTTCCTATTATAAAAAAAGCGATTGAGAATCAAATGCGTGCCCTCCTTGATGAAGGACTGGAATGGGTTATTCTTAGTGGACAGCTAGGCGTGGAAACATGGGCAGCAGAGCTAGTAGTGGAGCTAAAGAAGGAATTCCCACACCTAAAATATTCTATTATTACACCCTTCTTGGAACAAGAGAAAAATTGGAATGAGCAAAAGAAGGAAAACTATAAGAGGCTTATTTCACTTGCTGATTTTCATACAAGTGTGACAAAAAAGCCTTATGAGGCGCCGTGGCAATTTATCGAAAAAAATAAATTTCTTATTAGAAATACAGATGCAATGTTAATCATTTATGATGACGAAAATGAAGGATCACCAAAATTTATTAAAAAACTTGCTCAAAGTTATGCAGAAAATAATAACTACCCTATAATTAGTATTGACGCATACGACTTACAAGTAATTGCAGATGAAGAAAGGAACGATTATATATGATAAAAAAGAAGCTAACTCAAAAAATTACGGAAAATGCAGGAGGAAGTCTCTCACTGACGAAAGAAGAGCACGACTATGCTTTAACTAATGAACTTTTATCAGAAGCGACTGGTATATCCGTAATCGAAAGCGACAAACTATTTGAAAATGCTATCATTGAAAGATTCGATAAAGAAACAGAGGAATTAATCTCAAAAGAATCTAACGCCTTTTTAAAAACTCCTATTACTCATTTTAAAGAAAAAATGAACGAATTTATGTACTTAGAGACTCCTCATTTCGAAACATTAAGTGTAGACGCTATCGCCTTTGAGTACGATGAAGTATTTGAAGTGTATACAGCCATGTTTGGACTATCCGTACAAAAGAAACACGGAGACGCACTAAAAGCATATTTGAACGAACACTTTGATGGAAAAGCAATGAATTACAGTGTCATGTTCTCTGCTGGAGATGGCCTGTGGGAAGTCAATCTACCTTTAAATTATATTGACGGATTTAACACGAATTATACAATAGAAGAAACATACCAGTTTTTGTATCGCTTCCTGTTCTCATTAGTAGCTTCGACCGAAAACTAAATGCATGCATAATCGTGATCCCCCAAAATCACGATTATTTTATTTCAAAAGTGTTACAGGTGCCTGGCACCTGTAACACTTTCTTTTTAACTGAGCGTGTATACATATTTTTGTTTGTTCTGTTCACACTAATCGAGATGTTTCAATACATCTTAATGGAGGAGGAGAATAGATTGGATAACACATACAGTCAAAATCACAGTGAAACGATGAATGGGCAAACGGTTGTACCTCATTTTAATCATGGTGCACACGAATTAATGGACGTACATGAGGTATTGTCTGCAGCAATCGGTGCATTAAACTTGAGCACCATTTTACGTCCACACGTGAAGGATCAGGAATTATTAAGCATTCTAGACCGTCAATATGCTTTTGCTTTAGATGAGTATAATATGCTGGTGGAATGCTTTAAAACTGGGAAAGACCCTTCACATCGCACTGCATCTTATAAGATGGCAACGCAAAATGATTTTACTTATGGTCTAAAACCGTCATCACAACCTAAAAAACCTATCCAAAGTGCTTCAGAGATAAATGACGAAATGATCTCCGGTTATTTGTTAACCTCTGCAAAAACAGCTGCTGCTGGTAAGGTACCTGCTGCACTAGAGGCTACTAACCCGGTTGTGCGAAGAGTCCTGCAGGATTCAATTCCTAACTGTATCGAGATGGCTTATGAGCTTTCCATTTATCAAAACAAGCATGGGTATTACCAAGTACCTCGCTTCGAAGAACAAACGATGGAACAAATTTTAAACACGTACGGTACTGCTCAAGGTCCAATGTACAAAATGCAATAGTAACCTGAATAAGCGCTTTCTGATCCCTTAAGGACGGAAAGCGCTTATTCTTAATAGTATTTTTGTCTTTCCTCACCCTTTTCCAGTATAATAAAATAAAGCCATATTAATGAAAAGGTGAAGATATGCAAGTTGCTATTTTTGATTTTGATGGAACATTATATGAGGAAGAGACATTCAAGCTGCTAATGAATCACTTGAAGGTACACCCAAAGTATCATCCGCAATATAAACGTTTTTATAGATCCATCGTCCCTCCCTATATTGCCAATAAACTCAAGCTTTACCCAACTACGAGTATGAGAAAACGGTCCATGCAATTATACTTAGAGGCTTTTGAAGGAAGAACACAAGATGAGATGTATCAATACTTTGACGAATTAAAAGAGCAAATGCAGCAAAGCTTCAATAAAAAGGTTTTAGAAAAATTGAATGCTCACCAGCAAGAAAATGTACATATTTATCTAGTCTCAGGTGCTTATACCCAATTTTTAGAACGTGTCACGGAAGGAATTTCATTTACCGAGATCATCGGAACTGAAATCATTTATAAAGATAACTATGTGTATACAAAGACTCCACTAGAGCATGTAAATGGCGTGATGAAGACGAAAAAGCTTTTAGAAAAGCTAGAAGGCCAAGAAATAGATTGGGTAAACAGCTACGCATACGGAGATAGCTATTCAGATTTACCCGTCCTTGAATTAGTCGGGAATCCTGTAGCTGTAAAGCCTGAGGAAAAACTTCGAACTGTTGCCCAAGAACGAGGATGGGAAATACTTAAATAGAGAAGCTTTTATTTTAAACAGACTCACATAAATTCGTGCCAACACAGCCTTAAAGCTATCTAATCAATGATGATTGGATAGCTTTTTTATGTGACCGACCGATTTTTCTCAATAACCGACCGATTATTTGGCAGAACCGACCGATTTTGCTCAGAAACCGACCGATAATTGGACGGGACCGACCGATTACGCCGACAAACCGACCGATTGTCAAATATATAATAAAAATTAACATGTATTTCTATCAAAAAAAGACCTGCTAAGAATTAATCCTTAACAGGTCCTCCGAAAACTACATTCTCACATTAATATCCTTCTTATATAAGTAATCTTTAATCTCCGAAATAGTATAGTCCCCATAGTGGATCATCGAGGCTACTAAAGCAGCATCTGCTTTTCCATCCGTAAATACTTCTTCGATATGGTCTAAAGTACCGGCGCCACCAGATGCAATAATTGGCACATTCACTTTTTCAGATAGTAGTTTAATAAGCTCGACATCATAGCCATTTTTCATACCGTCCTTATGAATACTTGTACAAATAATCTCTCCTGCGCCAAGGTCAGTTGCTTGCTGTGCCCACTCTACTACATCCATTCCTGTTTTCTCATGTCCTGAATGTGTATATACTTCCCATCTGATAATTTCATTGTTCTCATTATAAATTGGCATGGCATCCAATCCTAGCACC
>NZ_JBAEAP010000022.1:0-5797 GCF_056205495.1 Psychrobacillus sp.
GAGAAAATAATGCCGGGGACTTCTTAATCGGCTTACCAACAGATATTGGTCCAAAAGCATTATACTATCGTACAGATGTCTTTGAAGAAGCAGGTTTACCAACAGATCCTGAAGCAGTAGCTAAACTCATCAGTTCTCCAGAAGCATTTGAAGAAGCAGGTATACAGGTTAAGGAAAAGACTGGTAAACCATTCATTGATAGTATTGAAATGGCATTCAGATCTTATTTAGATGCAGCACAAGAAACGTTCCTAAACCCTGAGGGTGAATTATTAATAGAGCAAGAAGGAAATGCGGTTAAAGAGGCATACGATTATGCAGTAAAGCTTAACGAGCTTGGTATAGTCGGGAAATTTGAAATGTGGTCTCCGGAGTGGGCCAATGCGGTAAACAAAGGTGAATTTGCAGCTGAATTAGGAGCTGGCTGGTTAAAAGGTTGGATGGAAGGCAATGCACCAGAAGCAGTAGGTAAATGGAGAGTAGCAACATTGCCAACTGAATTTGCTGCAAACTGGGGCGGTTCGTTTATCTCCATCCCAGAAGAAACTAAACATGCAGCTGAAGCTTATGAATTTGCAGAGTGGCTAATCTCTCCTGACAATCAAATAAAATCATTCCAAACAAAAGGATTATTCCCATCTGCTCCGTCTGTTTACGAAATGGATTCCTTCAAAAACAATGAAGATGAGTTCTTTGGTGGCCAATCAACAGCACCAGTATTTGCTCAAGCAGCACAAGACATCAATGGAGCGGTGTATAAAGGAGAAAAATACTTCCCGGTTTATCAGGAAGTACTGAATGCCTTAAAGGATGTTCAAGCTAAAGGGGCAGATCCAGAAAAAGAGTGGGCTGCAGCAGTTAAGCGTGCAAAGGATTTAATGAATCGCTAGTAAAGAGAATAATAGATTTGAAGGTGGATGAGGAGTTGAATGAGCTTCCATTCCACCTTTCATAGGACATGAGGTGAGTATATGAGTGCTGTAAGTAATAAGGAAAAGGTAAGAAAAAAAAGGTACATGTCCGAAGCAAAAAAAGATATGGCTTCAGGTTATTTATATATTGCACCTTTCTTTATTATTTTTGCTATTATTGGGTTATATCCAGCATTATTTAGTATTTATCTAGGTTTTCAAAAGTGGAATGGATTAAGTCCTATGACTTTTGTTGGTTTAGCAAATTTTAAAATAGTATTAACAGATCCTCTTTTTTGGAAATCAGTCTACAACACAATTGTCATGGGAATCATGGGAACCGCCCCTCAATTAGTGTTTGGAATCATTTTTGCCTATTTATTAAATCTGGCATTTTTAAAGTTTAGAAATTTCTTTCGCGTAACGATTTTTATGCCGTATATTACGTCCATGGTGGCTGTAGCTCTTATTTTTAGTGTATTGTTTAGCGATCATGAATCTTCTTTAGCCAATTATGTATTAAGTTTGGCGGGTCTGGATCCTGTGAGCTGGAGCAGCTCTGAATGGGGGACGAAGATTGCTATCTCGATTATGGTATTTTGGCGATGGGTAGGGTATAACACCATTATCTATCTTGCTGGGATTCAAAGTATTCCAAGCTATTTGTACGAAGCAGCAACGATCGATGGAGCAAATAAATTTCAACAGCTTATATACGTTACCATACCGATGCTGAAGCCATTTATCATTTTAACTGTCTTCACTTCAACTGTAGGAGCTCTGCAGTTATTTTCTGAACCAACGATCTTTTTAGGAACTGGTGCTTTTACAAGAGACGAAGCAATGACAATTGTTATGTATTTATACAGGGACGCTTTTAAACTTCAATCTTTTGGGACGGCATCGGCTACAGCTATCATACTATTAGTATTGATAACCGTTTTTGCTACGATAAATACATTAATAACCTCAGGCATTGGTAGGAAGAAAAGAGGTGGAAACTAGTGAATAAATCGGAAAAAGGAAGAAAACCGTCCTTTAGTAAAATCCTTTCTTATGTACTTTTGTCCATTGCATCCCTACTTTCGTTGTTTCCGTTTTACTGGATGTTTGTAATGGCAACAAGTCCTAGCTCTGCTTACAATTCCATTCCGCCAACGATTACACCTGGGAATCTATTAATAGAGAATTTTAAAAAGGTATTGGATAAAATAGATTTCTTTCAAGCCATGTGGAACTCATTGTTTGTTTGTTCTATTGTAACCATTGTAGTTTTGTTTATTAGTTCATTAGCTGGCTTTGCCTTTGCAAAGTTTAAGTTTCGAGGTAAAAATATACTTTTTACTGCTATCCTCTTAACGATGATTATACCGCCTCAATTAGGGTTAATCCCGCAATATTTCCTAATTTCTAAGGCAGGATTACTTGATACTTTACCAGGTGTGATGGTATTGTTCTTCCTTAATCCTCTAGGTATCTTCCTGATGAGACAATATATTAGTCAATCTGTTCCAGATGAGCTAATTGAAGCGGCGAAATTAGACGGATGCTCCAACTTTAAAATTTATCGTAGTATTGTGCTTCCCATTATACTTCCCGCATTTGCAACATTAGGGATTATTGTCTTTTCGGCTGCATGGGGCGAATTTTTATGGCAATTTACCGTTTTAAGAGATCCAGAGATGTATACGATTCAAGTTGCATTAGCCCAATTAAGTAATACACAAAATGCAGACTTTGGTATGATCTTATCTGGTGTTTTCTGGGCAACTATACCACTCTTAATTGTTTTCCTATTGTTTAACCGCTTATTTATATCAAGTATTACAGAGGGCTCTGTGAAATAAAGTGACGTGTAATGGAAGGGATAAGAAATGAATTTAACTATTAAAGATATCGCACAAATGGCAGGTGTCTCCCCAGGCACTGTTTCAAAGGTCATCAATAACTATGAAGGCATTAGTGACAAAACAAAGAAACAAGTGATGGATGTCATTAACCAAAAAGGTTATGAACCTAATTTTTCGGCAAGAACTCTGGCAACAAAAAGATCAAATCTTATTGGGCTGATCTATGCCGGAAAGATTAATGTGGAAATGACACATCCTTATTTTAATGAGGTTATTTCAGCTTTTAAAAAGAACATCGGTCTACTAGGCTATGATATTATCATGTTTTCAAATGAACGCTTTCAAATGGGGCAAGGAAGCTACTTAGCACGTTGTCGACACTTTCAAGTAGATGGCTGCATAGTAATTGCCGGTGAGGAAGTGGAAGAGGCTATCTATGATGTGGCGAAGGAAGGAATTCCATGTATCGGTATAGATATTGAGTTAAAAGGTCCGAAATCTAGTTACATCATGACAGATAATGTGGATTTATCGAGAAAAGTAGTAGAATTTTTTTATTTACATTCCGTTAGAAAGATTGGTTATATAGGTGGGAAATGGGATTCTGCGATTTCTCGCTATCGGAAACAGGGTTTCTATGAAGCTATGCATCAATTTGGTCTTGAAATACGCGAAGAGTGGATTGAGTATGGTGACTTTCATGAAGAGAGCGGATATGAGGCAATGAAAAAAATACTGCAATGTAAAGAGCATCCTGAAGCTGTTTTTGCTACATCTGATCTGATGGCTTTAGGTGCTTTAAGAGCGATAAAGGAAGAAGGACTGAATGTTCCACAAGATATACAAATTGTCGGATGTGATGACATTGTGGCTTGTCGCTATAGTGAGCCAAAACTTACGACGGTAAAGCAGGATAAAGAAAAATTCGGGAAATTATCCGCTTATATGTTGAATGATTTGATCAATGGAGAGACACAATTAAAGCCAGTGTTGATAGACTCCGAGTTGATGATAAGGGAGTCGTGCGGAACGAACAGGGTTGATAGGAGGTAATTTAGTGAATTACTATGCTGTTTTTGATGTTGGAGGTTCTTCTATCAAATATGCCCTTATGAATGATTTAGGAGAATTTATTGAAAAGTCATTTGCTCCTACTCCTGAAGCTAGTCTTAAGCTGTTTGTGGATACGGTGGATGCTATCGTAAAGGATTTCCAAAAACAATACGAACTAAAGGGAATAGCTATAAGTGTACCTGGTGCAGTTAATGTAGAGACGGGGCATATAGGGGGAGTCACAGCACTTCCGTATATCCATGGACCGAGTATAAAGGAGCTTCTACAGGAACGGACACATATAAGGGTTGAAATTGAAAATGACGCTAATTGCGCGGGGTTAGCGGAAGGATGGATCGGTGCTGCAAAGGATTTAAAGGATTATCTTTGTATCGTGATCGGGACCGGTATCGGAGGAGCAATAGTTCTTGATAAAAAAATTCGACATGGCAAGAACCGTTTTGCTGGAGAATTTGGTTATATGATTATGGAGGACTATTTAGAGGAACCAATCGGGAAAACGTGGAGTACTTTAGCTGCAACCGGTGGATTGATAAACCAAGTGGCAATACGCGAAGGAATGGAAACGAATGCCCTTACCGGTGAAAAAGTGTATGAATTGGCTGAAGGCGGTAACAAAGAGATACAAAACGAAATAGAAAAGTTTGTTAAACGATTAGCAGTAGGGATTTATAATTTACAGTATGTAATTGACCCTGAGAAAATCTTGATAGGTGGAGCCATCAGCACTCGAGAGGGTTTCATTGAACAGATCAATGAAACCTTAAATCAAATGAAACATGATAAGGATAGTTTAACTATTCAAGTAGAGAGATGTCAGTTTGGTAATGATTCTAATTTAATCGGAGCTTTGTATCATTTCATACAGAGACAGTCGATGCATGGAGAAAAGCTAGGAGGGTGAAATCGATGATACATCAAACGCTTAAACCGTTTCCAAAGGATTTCTTATGGGGAGCAGCATCTGCAGCCTATCAAGTGGAGGGTGCTTGGAATGAGGATGGAAAAGGCGTTTCAAACTGGGATATGTTTGTGCGTATACCTGGGAAGACATTTAAAGGAACAAACGGTGATGTGGCAGTAGATCACTACCATCGTTATAAGGAAGATGTTCGCTTGATGGCAGAAATGGGAATGAAAACCTATCGATTTTCTGTTGCTTGGACTCGTATTTTTCCAAAAGGCAGAGGAGAAGTCAATCAAAAGGGCTTGGAGTTTTATGACCAATTAATTAATGAATTAAAGGTAAATAACATAGAGCCGATTTTGACATTGTATCATTGGGATTTGCCACAGGCCCTTCAGGATGAATACGGAGGCTGGGAGTCTAGGAGAATTATTGAGGACTTTACGAACTACAGTATAGAATTATTTAAACACTTTGGTGACCGAGTAAAATATTGGGTTAGCTTAAATGAGCAAAATATATTTACAAGCCACGGATACCAAATGGGGACACATCCACCAGGTATGAATGATGAAAAACTATTTTATCAAGTCAATCACCATGCAAACTTAGCAAATGCTAGTGTGATCAAAGAATTTCATAAATATGTTCCCGATGGGAAAATCGGTCCAAGCTTTGCCTACTCACCAGCCTATGCCGCGTCTTCTAGCCCAAAGGATATTATAGCTGCTGAAAATGCCGAGGAGCTCAATAGTCATTGGTGGATGGATACATATATATGGGGTAGGTATCCAGAGGTAGCATGGAATTACTTAGAGAAAAAAGGACTCTCTCCCACTATTGAAGAAGGGGACCTTGAGTTATTAAAAGAAGGTAAGCCAGACTTTATTGGTTTAAATTACTATCAAACAACCACTTTTGAAGAAAACCCTTTAGTAGGCGGTGTTGGATCATCGGAAATGAATACCACTGGTGAAAAAGGAACGTCTAAAGATACTGGCATACCGGGATTATATAAAACAATTGCCAATCCAAACTTAGAACGCACTAACTGG
>NZ_JBAEAP010000023.1:0-5735 GCF_056205495.1 Psychrobacillus sp.
TTACAGATAAATATGGTTTTTCCTACAATCCAACTAAAGAAATTGTCATTACTAACGGGGCGAGTGAAGCCATCGATACAGTTTTTCGAACTATTTTAGAAGAAGGCGACGAGGTTATATTGCCGGCTCCGATATACTCGGGCTATGAGCCTGTTATTAAATTTTGTGGCGCTAAGATCGTTTATTTAGATACAACTAATACTGGTCTACAGCCTTCAGCAGATGAATTAGAGAAGCTTATTACAGATAAAACGAAGGCTATTTTGTTTAATAATCCTTCAAACCCTACTGGCATGGTTATCGAAAAGCAGGTAATGGATAAGCTAGTAGAAATGTTAAAGGATAAAGAGGTTTATATTGTCTCCGATGAGATTTATAGTGAGAATACCTTTATAGGAGAGCATGTTTCTTTTGCTTCCTATCCGGAGCTGCGAGACAAATTATTTTATATCCATGGGGTTTCTAAGTCGCATTCGATGACTGGCTGGAGGATTGGATTCATATTAGGTCCTGAGAAAATTATGGAGCATGTGTTAAAAGTACATCTTTACAATTCTATTTGTGCTTCTTTGCCATCACAATACGGAGCACTAGAGGCATTAACCAATTCCAAGGACATCCCAAGCGCTATGAATATTGAGTATGTAACAAGACGTGACTACGTATATGATCGCTTGTTAAAGATGGGTCTTACTGTCATAAAGCCGAATGGTGCATTTTATATTTTTCCTTCCATAGAAGGTTTAGGTATGAAGTCTTTTGATTTTGCAACGAAGCTACTACATGAAGGTGGAGTAGCAGTAGTTCCTGGCAGTACCTTTACACCTTATGGAGAGGGCTATATTCGAATTTCATATGCTTATTCCATGGCCGTATTAGAAGAGGGTTTAAATCGTTTAGAACGTTTTATAGAAAAAATTCAGTCCCAATGAATTCTATTACATGACGAAATGGAGAATACAATGAAAAAAGTAATTACGTATTCACTTGCACTTGGAATTTTTAGTAGTGTTATACTCGCTCCCGTAGCGAATGTACAGGCAGCGCCATTAACAAAAGCGGAAGCACTAGTTCAGAGAGCGGAGAAAGAAGCAACGGCTTTAAAATGGCAAATTTCTATTGAACATACTCGGTCTATTAAAACTCCAGATATGAAGGTGTTCAATTCGACTAAATCTGCTTATCTAGCGGCACAAAAAGAGATTTCCTCGATAAGTGATTCAGCTAAAAGGGCAGAATTAGAAAAAAAATTAGAGGAAACAGCTGGGATTCATTATAAACGCTCCATGGGGTATGTGGATGCCATTACGTCTGGCAATAAAATTCAGAAGCTGGCTAACACTCTTCAGCAAGAGTATAGAAAGGATCCAAGCTCTAAGCTTACGGAAACTGCCTATCATGCATTATCCGAGGAAATTAGAAAGCAAGGAAAGCTTCTATATAGAGTTTACGGTAAGTCAACACGTGAAGCTTTTATTGCTCAATATAAGAGTCCTGCCCAACAGACGCTACTTAATGTAAAATCTGCAAAGATAGCAAAAGGCTTAATAACTAAGCTGGACCAGGCTATCCAAAAGAAAACCAAGCAAGACTCCATTCTAAACGAGTTGTATTTAACTTTAGAATCCATAAAAGATGATACGATGTATTATCGACTATTTGAAGAATACAGCAAGGTCATGCGAAAGGACATAAATTTTGTTGCACAAGAAAAAGACTTCAACATTTATTTTGGTCAAATGAACCAACTGATCAATAAAAAAGATGTAACGGGAGTCTTCTCGTTATACGGTAAGGATTTTCCAGACTATGAATTTTTAAAAGAGGATATTCAGACTTCCTTCAATGAAAATGATACAAAATTCGAACTGTTAAACGTTTATGTCTACTCCATCATTAGTGGCTATGCCTATGTGGAAGTTGAGGACCTTGCTACTACAGGAAACAAAAAGGAAACTATTTTAAACGTATATCTATTGAAAAAAGAAAATAAGGAATGGAAAATTGTCGATATTTTTACTCCTTACTAACTATTTTATTCAAACAACCAACGAGAGAAAACTTGTTGGTTGTTATTTTATATTCCAAGAATGTTAAAATAAATGATATGAAAATTCAAATAAATAGAATCAATAGGAGGAATAGAATGAAAACATTATTATTAACAGGATTCGAACCGTTTTTACAGCTTACTGTCAATCCAACTATGAAAATTGTGGAACAGTTAAATGGTTTAGAGATTAATGGTCATAGGATTGTTGGTAAGATCCTACCGGTAGATTTTCGTGCCTCTGGTAAGGAGCTACTTCAATTACTGGAAGCAGAAAAGCCAGACGTACACATATCTTTAGGCTTAGCAGCTGGCAGGTATAAAATTACTCCTGAGAGAGTTGCTATCAATGTACAAGATGGGGATGTAGACAACAAAGGAAATAGGCCCATTGATGAAGTGATCCAGGCAAACGGAGAACCAGGTTATTTCTCTACGTTGCCAATTCGAAAAATGGTGGAAAAGCTAATCCAAAATGGTTTTCCTGCTGAAATTTCTAATACAGCAGGAACCTACCTTTGTAATAATGTCATGTATGAAGCACTACATTATGCACAGAAGTTCAATAATAAACTGATTTCGGGGTTCATCCATATTCCGGCATCTCATGAACTTGCGATTTCACATGGTAAAATCCCAAGCTGGTCTCACGAGGATTTGAAAAATAGTATTATTACTTGTATTGGTGTTTTAGATCATCATGAAAATTGAAATGCCAACATTTTTTAGAACAGGGGAGAGGACTTTACGTTTTAGTTTTAAAGAGACTATAAGTCAAGAAGTATGGAGTCAAGTACATTTCTTTGCTGAAATGGTTTCATTAGAATGGAATCATCTTATAGAGGAAGTGGTGCCAAGCTATCATACAATTACTGTATTTTTTATTGATTCGTCTGCATTAGACAAAGTCGATATTAAGGGATTCTTATTCCAATGGCAGCATAAAAATTTAGCTTTAGAAAAAATGCCATCTAGATTAGTACATATTCCCGTTTGTTACGAGGAGCCGTATTCGCTAGATATGGATAGAATAGCTTCTTTAAATGGTCTTTCTTCCAAACAGATTATTCAGCTTCACACACAACCATTATATACCGTATATATGATTGGATTTTTACCCGGTTTTCCTTATTTAGGAGAGTTACATAAAAGTCTTTGCATTTCTCGCCTAGACAAGCCTAGAAGTTTAGTACCAAAAGGCTCTGTTGGAATTGGAGGAAATCAAACAGGCATATATCCCTTAGAATCACCAGGAGGATGGAACATTATTGGAAGAACACCTTTGGAGCTCTATTCGGCTTTTAGAAATGACCATTTTCTATTAAGAGCAAGAGATTTAATTAGGTTTTTTCCCATTTCAATACATGAATATGAAGAGATAGCTAGTGAGTTAAAACAAGATTCTCTTGCTATGAAACGTTTTGTAGAGGAGTTCTCAAAATGATAACAATTGATATAAATGCGGATGTAGGGGAAAGCTTTGGAGCCTTTAGCGTAGGGGAAGACCAGGAATTATTTAAAGTGATTACTTCAGCTAATATTGCTTGTGGATTCCACGCGGGAGATTTTTCGGTAATGAACCGAACAGTAAAGGAAGCTAAGAAAAATAATTTATCCATTGGTGCTCACCCAGGCTTTCCAGACCTGCAAGGATTTGGACGTAGGAATATGATAATGTCACCCGAAGAAATCTATGAGATGGTTATCTATCAAGTTGGGGCCTTAAAGGCTTTCTGTCAGCTTCATCATGTACGACTTAGGCATGTAAAGCCACATGGTGCTCTTTACAATATGGCTGCAAAAGATTCCTCTGTTGCTAAAGCAATTGCGCAGGCGACGTTTGATATGGAACCAGACTTGATTTTATATGGGTTATGCAACAGTGAACTAATAGAGGCAGGAAAAATGATAGGTCTTCAAACTGCACAGGAGGCTTTTGCCGATCGCCTTTATGATGAGGATGGGCAGCTAGTTAACCGAACAGAGCCAAATGCTATTTTGACTACTGATGAAGATATCGTTACGCAGGTTTTACGAATCGTAAAAGATCGACAAGTAAAGACCAAGTCTGGGGATAGTATAAGAATCCATGCTAATACCTTGTGCTTTCATGGCGATGGCAAAAATGTCTCGGCAGTCGTTAGGAAAGTTAGAAAAGTCCTAGAGGAAAACAATGTGAGGATTGCACCTTTGGAGTTGGGAATATGAAGGCGCTTTTTAAAGTTATAAAAGAGGGGGTTTACGCATCCTATCAGGATTTAGGCAGACCAGGGTATCGGAAATTTGGGATGCCTGTTGCTGGACCGATGGATAAATATGCTTTTCAAATGGGGAATAAAATTGTATCCAACTCTCCAAACTCCTTAGCATTAGAACTATTTTTAGGTGGCTTATCACTGGAAGTTTTAGATACTCATAAATTAGTTATCAGTGGGGCGGATCTGGAAGCTACGCTAGATGGAAACCCCGTGGAGCTATGGACATCATTTCTAGTCATTAAAGGTCAAATCCTATCCTTTAATAGTCCAAGTAAAGGAAGTATTGCTTACATAATTCCACAAGGAGGATTTTGTGCGGACGAGGTGATGAACAGTAGTTCAGCATATCCAAGAGCAGATATTGGATATGTACTGAAGCCAAACATGATTTTATATGGGAGGGATACTTCGTATACAAACAAACGCTCTCGATTAATACCGTCTTTTATTCCTACTTATGAAAATGATGTAACTGTTAATGTTTGGGGAAGTCCACATTTGGCTTTATTTGAAACGAGCAGTATTGATACTTTTTTTAATTCGATTTATACATATAAGGCTGGGAATCGGATGGGATATTATTTAGATGGCCCTGAGCTAAAGTTCGTCTCTAAGGGCGATATTCTATCGGAGGCAACCCAGTTTGGTACTATTCAAATTACTAATAATGGTCAGCCGGTTGTTTTAATGGCAGATGCACATACGGTTGGTGGATATGCTACCATGGGGAAAATAGTAGACGAAGATTTATGGAAGATCTCCCAATTGAGGAGTGGTGGAAAGATTCGTTTTCAATGGAGAGAGTGATAAGGATTGTCATAAAATACACCTAGCAGTTGTGTGTTTTATGACAATCCTTTTTGAGCATGCATATATGTTGTTTATACAATTTTTAATGCTTTTCTAAATGTAGCTTTATTTCCTCGGAAATTTTTTTTAATTCATTCTCATTCATCATATAATACCAAATTCCATCCTTTAGTTCTCCAGCACCTTCTTCAAAGGTCAGAGTTTCAATAGTATTTATACTTTTTTTATAATCTTTTTGTATATTTAGCATCTGCTCGAAGGTCATATTTGTTTGTAGGTTTTCTTCAATAATTAGAAGTAGTTCCTTATTCCTCAGGAGTAGATTGAAGTTTGCTCCCTTTTTAAGTAGAGATTGAATTACTTGTTTTTGACGATGTTGTCTTCCAAAATCTCCTAGTGGATCATCTTTGCGCATTCTTATATAATCTAGCTCCTGCTGTCCCTGTAATCTAATTTTTCCCTCAAGAAAGGTATAGCCAAACACTTCAAAGGTCGTTTTTTTTACAACATTTACTCCACCTACAGAGTCTACGAAATAATACTTTGTTCATTCCCTTTTTATTATTTTATAAATTATTAATGATATTTATATGCTTAAATGTGATAATTATCACATT
>NZ_JBAEAP010000024.1:0-2553 GCF_056205495.1 Psychrobacillus sp.
CTGAAGATGCAGGCTCTTTCTGATGCTTATCCTCGTTTGAAGGGATTATTTCAGTTAGTTAGCCAACTTGAGGATGAAGAGGAAGTCGTACTTGTTGATGCAAATACAGGATCTAAACCTTTTTTACGTTGTGATACATAATCATTAATAACACGTTTAGCAATCTTCCAAAGCATTAAAATAGCTAAAAGGTTAATGATTGCCATTACAGCCATAAAGAGATCCGCTAAATCCCAAACTAACTGAACCTTTGCTACAGAACCAAACATAACGAAAGCCACTACTAGTATACGGAAAATAAGCAGCATAGTTTTAGATTCCTTGATAAAACCGATGTTCGTTTCCCCGTAATAGTAATTGCCTATTACTGAGCTAAAGGCAAACATGAATATAGCTATAGCTAAAAACGTACCTGCCCAGCCACCTAAATTATCAACTAAAGAAACTTGTGTCAAGTTTACCGAAGCAGCTTCCGAGTTAAGGTAAGCATCGCTCATTAGAACTATTGCAGCTGTAGATGTACAAACAATGATTGTATCGATAAATACACCGAGTGTTTGAATAAGCCCTTGTTTTACAGGGTGAGTTACTGACGCAGTAGCAGCTGCGTTTGGCGCAGAACCCATACCAGCTTCATTTGAGAATAACCCTCGTTTAATCCCATTCATGATAGCAGCTCCGACCATACCAGCAAAAGCCTCTTCGAAACCAAAAGCAGATTTGAATATAAGGATGAATACATTTGGTAGCTCACTGATATTCAAAAATACTACAAGGAGAGCAACTGCAATATATGCTATTGCCATAACTGGTACTAAAATTTGCGTAACGCTAACTATACGTTTAAGACCACCAAAAACTATGACAGCAGTAATTATAGATAAAATAATGCCAACTACTACTCGGCTTGATCCGAAGCTTTCTTCAAATGCAATAGTAATTGTATTAGCTTGGACCGCGTTAAACACAAACCCATAGGTAAGGGAAATAACAACTGCAAAAAGAATTCCCATCCACCGCTTGTTTAAGCCTTTTTCCATGTAATAGGCTGGACCACCGCGATACATTCTACCATCTTTAACTTTATATACTTGGGCTAAAGTGCTTTCAATTAATGAAGATGCTCCGCCGATAATAGCAATCATCCACATCCAAAAAATAGCTCCAGGACCACCAAGTGCAATAGCGGTTGCAACCCCAGCAATGTTACCAGTCCCTATGCGAGAGGCAGCGGATATCGTAAATGCCTGAAAGGAGGAAACTCCTTTTTTTCCTGTACTATCGATCGTGGCTTTTTCCGAAACAACACGGAACATTTCTGGTATTAATCTAATCTGAATAAATCTAGTTTTTATTGTAAAAAACAATCCCACTCCTACTAAGAGTACGATCAGGATGTAGGAATATAAAGCATTATTCACATCCTGTAACATACTTTCAAACAAATCCATTATTAATTCCTCCTAAAAATCGGTAACGCTTATTATGTAATCTTCATATATAGATTGCTTTTCGCTATTCTATAACACGTCACAAGAAGTGAAATGTGCTGGATAAATAAATAGAGCTGGTTTATAAAAACCAACTCTTTATTTACTGACTGAAATATTACAATTACTAATAATTTTATAACAAAAAAATCAAAGAGGAAAGCGTAAATATATTATATGTGCAGGAGATATAAAAAAATATGGATAAAAAGATAGCTCTTTTTATCCATAAATTAGTTAAAGAGGAGATAGCTCTGCTCTTTCCTTATCTGTAAATACACGAGAATGAATATGAAATGAAATTCCTTCTGTACTTTCAAGAGAAAAGGCAGCTCCCATGCCATCAACAACATCTAATATTAGCTGTGTATGCTGCCAATAAGTATAGTGGGACTGATGCATATAATATGGTGCATTTCCAACAGTACCAAGAAGCAAGTCACGACTTCCTATATAGAAGTCACCTTGCTTATAGCACATTGGAGCAGAACCATCGCAGCAGCCAGCAGACTGTACGAACATAATTGCCCCATGCTTTGCCTCAAGCTCTTGAATTAGATCAAGAGCTTTATCCGTTGCTACGATGCGTTCTACCATTCTGTCATCTCATTTCTAACTTCTTAGAAGAAGCCCATTGCAGATTTATTGTAGCTTACTAACATACATTTTGTTTGTTGGTAATGCTCAAGCATCATTAAGTGGTTTTCGCGACCGATACCTGATTGTTTGTAACCGCCAAATGCAGCATGTGCTGGGTATTGGTGATATGTGTTTGTCCAAACACGACCTGCTTGGATTGCACGACCTGCACGGTAAGCAGTGTCAATGTTACGAGACCAAACACCAGCTCCTAAACCAAACTCAGAATCGTTAGCAATTTCCATTGCTTCGTCAAAGTCTTTGAATGTTGTAACAGAAAGTACTGGTCCAAAGATTTCTTCTTGGAAAATACGCATTTTGTTGTCGCCTTTAAATACTGTAGGAGCAATATAGTAACCGCCTTCGTGGTCACCTTCTAATTTGTTTTGAGTTCCACCGATTAACAATTCAGCGCCTTCTTCTT
>NZ_JBAEAP010000025.1:0-5527 GCF_056205495.1 Psychrobacillus sp.
CCCTATGAACAAGAGCATGTGACGAAGCTAACCAAGGAGTTGCAGAATGAAGGGCTTTCTTATGATTTAGTTAAATTTAACCTGAAGAAGCAGACGTCCTCTAGTACAGGAGAGACGGTCAACGTCATTAGAGAATCAGAAGTAAATAGCCTTGCACTTGCACTCAAAATTCCTTTTGTTGATTTGCTACCGGGACAGGCATTGTTAGTGCCCAATACAGAAGAGGACTTTGGAAGTATCCGAGTGGAAAATGAACAGACAGTGTTAGAGGAAAGTAATATTCCTCTTCGTATTCAGGATATTTACAATAAGTTAATTTTTCCTTCCTTAGCAATCAAAGATCGCACAATCATTATTAGTGATGAGGACTTTTCATTAATAACAGAACCGTTGGCGGGGTATGAGGATCAGCAATCGAGAATGACCTTTTATGCCTTCCATATTTCTGAATGGCTCCGTACGAAAGAAATTGGTACTAGTTTAGATGAATTAATGAGTGAAACTGTAAGCACTACTGGTATAAATTCCAATCCTTTTTATTACGTAAACCCAGGGTTGAACTATTCCATAATTCGCGCAACCTTCTCATTACTTCTATTCACGGGGCTATTAGTTGCTGCAGTATTAATCCTAGCTGCAGGTAGCTTTGTTTACTTCAAGCTATACACAGATTTGGAGAGAGACAAGAAGCAATATGATGTACTGAGAAGAATGGGAGTAACAGATCGGGAGCTAGTTAAAATCGTTAATAGGCAGCTAATTCCGCAATTCTTTTTACCTTGGGGGCTAGCAATGATTCATAGCACCTTCTCCTTCTTATTTTTACAGGCGTTTTGGGTGGATCTAGCTGCAGTTTCCATCGCCAAAGAAATGTTATTTGTATTAATAGTGTTTACTATCATCCAGTTGTCCTATTTCTATTTAATAAGATGGAGATATATTGCCCATATTCAAGAATAAAATATACATGAAAGAATGGGGCAGGGTTATTACTCTGCTCCCATTTTGCTTTGGAAGTAAATGGTGCAAACCTTCATTTTATATTGAATTGTCAAAACTTTTCTTATATAATTAAGTTGGGGATTATGAATGACTGTTCATTCAAGAAAGATGGGAGCTGTAAAAAAATGAGTTTAGTGACACACGTTCAACAAAGGGCCTTAAAAAATCCAGACAAAATTGCTTATCATTTTATGGGAAAAGACACTACTTACGCAGAATTCAATCAGTCGGTAGAGCGCTTTGCGGCTGCTTTACATTCATTAGGGGTAGAAAAAGGGGATAATGTAGGATTTCTACTTGGAAATTCTCCACACTTCTTAATTTCTCTTTATGCAACCATGCGTTTAGGTGCAACAGCAGTACCGATTAATCCAATATATACACCAGATGAAATTAGCTACATCGTGAAAAACAGTGACGCTAAAGCAATTATTGCCTTAGATGCGTTTATACCACTAGTAGAAAAGGCAGCTGGTGTTTTTTCAACAGTAGAAAACTATATTATCTGTGAGACAGATCCATCAACAGCGGACAAGCTTGCAGCTCTTCCAGCTACCTTAAAGTCTAAGGTGAAATCGTTTACATATTTGATTTCTACAGCAGTGGAAGCAGTACCTCATGTGGAAGTTCATTCAGATGACACAGCTGTCATTCTATACACATCTGGCACTACTGGACACCCTAAGGGAGCTATGCTGACATTTAATAATATTTACTCGAACGCTCGTGACGTTGCCGAGTATTTAAACTTCAGCACAGACGACCGAGTAATAGCGACACTTCCAGTATTCCATGTATTTGCATTAACGGTTGTAGTAAATGCACCATTATTAATGGGGGCTACTATTCTATTAGTTCCTAGATTCAGTCCACAGGAAGTGTTCCATGTTATTAAAGAGCAAGAGGCAACTGTCTTTGCTGGTGTACCAACGATGTTCAACTTCCTATACCAATTCCCAGAAGGAAAGGTAGAAGATTTCTCTACGATTCGTTTAGCGATTTCTGGAGGATCCTCCTTACCGGTTGCTTTATTGCACAACTTTGAAGACAAATTTAAAGTGCGTATTTCGGAGGGCTATGGTTTATCAGAGGCTTCTCCAGTAACTTGCTTTAACCCAATAGATCGTGACCGCAAGGCAGGATCCATTGGAACTTCTATAGTTAACGTAGAAAACAAAGTAGTGAATGAGCTAGGGGAAGAGGTACCAGTAGGAGAAGTTGGCGAACTGATTGTTCGTGGACCAAACGTCATGAAGGGCTATTACAAGATGCCTGAAGAAACAGAAAATGCAATTCGTGGTGGCTGGCTTTATACAGGTGACCTAGCTCGTCAAGACGAGGAAGGCTATTTCTATATCGTTGACCGTAAAAAGGATATGATCATCGTCGGGGGCTACAATGTTTACCCGCGCGAGGTAGAGGAAGTATTATTTGCGCACCCTGGTATCGTGGAAGCAGCCGTAATCGGTGTTCCAGACCCTAACTTTGGAGAAGAAGTACTTGCCTTCGTTGTGAAAAAGGATGAATCCTTAACGGAAGAGCAGCTTCATGATTATTGCGCTGAAAAACTAGCAAAATATAAAATTCCAAAAAGTATAGAATTTTTAGAGGAGCTTCCAAAAAATACGACTGGTAAAATACTGCGTCGTACATTGAAGCCAACATCCAAAGCAAAATAACTAAACTAGACTGTCCTCTTAATTGGGGACAGTTTTTTTATAGGAAATATGATGTGATACGCCTCCATTAGGCTAGGATTAGAGAGCGGCTAAGGGATTGTAGTAATCGTTGGGTTGATTGTCGTAAAGTATTGAGTGATTGTAGTAAATTATGGAGTCATTGTCGTAAATTTAGCTAGGATGAGAGAGCGATTGAGGGATTGTAGTAATCTATGGGTTGATTGTCGTAAGTATTGAGTGATTGTAGTAAATTATGGAGTCATTGTCGTAAATTTAGCTAGGAAGAGAGAGCTACGGAGTGAGATTGATTATGTTGGCAGACAACGTATTGATCACTCCTTTAAAACAGATTATCTTTAGCAAAATTAAATGGAAATATAAGCTACTCATTTGTCATTCTTTTTTTTCGGGAAATAAAGGAAAATGATATAGAGTGTCGAAATAAGGAAAGACAACAAGAAAGCGAGGAAAAATAATGACTAAAAGAAGGTTAGAAGCAAAGGATCTATTCAAGTTACAATCCATAACAAATCCAGTAATTTCACCGTCTAACAAGGATGCTGTATTTATTCGTACGGAAATGCATGAAAAAGACAATAAATATTATTCATATTTATATCACGTAGATTTAGAGAATGAAGAGGTAACCCAGTGGACTCATCAAAAAGAGCGTATATCATCACCTCGTTGGTCCAATGATGGAAAATACATAGCTTTCATGTCTACTCGAGATGACAAAAACCAACTCTTCCTTTTATCGTCTAAGGGTGGCGAAGCAAAGAAGCTAACCACTTTTGAAAAAGGAATCTCAAGCTTCCACTGGTCTCCTTGCAATAAAAAAATCTGGTTTGTCGCGCCTTTAAAAGAGGGGAAAAGCTGGACAGACGAGCCTGAAAAAGAAGAAAACAAGCAGCCCGAGGCATACGTTGTCGATAAGATGAGATATCATTCTGACGGTGTAGGATTATTACCGC
This sequence comes from Psychrobacillus sp., assembly GCF_056205495.1. Taxonomy (NCBI): domain Bacteria; kingdom Bacillati; phylum Bacillota; class Bacilli; order Caryophanales; family Bacillaceae; genus Psychrobacillus; species Psychrobacillus sp. The sequence goes on from NZ_JBAEAP010000025.1 coordinate 3,656, forward strand.
AAGACATCTATAGACAAATAGGGATAATTAGCCTGGACACAGAGGAGATTGTACAGTTTACAGAAGGTAAACACCAATATAGCCTTCAGGCAGTTTCACATGATGGCAAAAAAATAGTAATGGGAGTAAATAGAGAAGAAAACCAAGACTTTTCATTTAAGCAGCCTTTGTATTTAGTAGATGTGGAATCGAAGGAAGAAAGCGTATTAGTAGATGAAGAGGGATATTTCGGAGGCGCTGCTTTTTCACATGATAATGACTATGTTGCTTTTGCAGGATCAAATAGAACTTATGAAAATGCAACACACGATGAAGTATATATTTATAACGTTCAAACAGGTGTAAGAGAGGCGTTAACAGAAGGAATTGATGCTCCAGTTGGAGATTATTCCGGAGGTGATTTACAGCAAGGTGCTAGTGCACCAAGTGTAGCCTGGACAAAAGACAACTATGTATATTTTCAGCTCTCTACTATGGGGGACGTCCGCCTATATGTAGCTTCCTTAGAGGGAGAAATATATCCAGCAACCCCTGAAAATGAACATATTTACGGCTATGATATTGCGAAAGATGGCACATTTGCACTTGCAGCAATAAGTAATTCAGTATTTCCCGGGGAATTATTTAAGCTTAATTTGACGACTGGTGAGAGAAAAGCACTTACTTCATTCAATGAACAACTTCTGGAGGAAATAGAACTTGTCGAACCAGAGCCAATTGTTTACAAGGGAGCTAAGGACTGGGATGTTCATGGATGGCTGATCAAGCCATCTGGTTTCGAGGCTGGAAAGAAATATCCGCTTATTGTAGAAATTCATGGGGGTCCACATACCATGTATGCAAACACCTTCTTTCATGAGCTTCAGCTATTAGCCGCTAAGGGCTACGGCGTGTTATATGTAAACCCAAGAGGTAGTCATTCCTATAGCCAAGAATTTGTAGATGCGGTAAGAGGCGACTATGGCGGTGGAGATTATGAAGATATTATGGCAGGCGTTGACTATGTGTTGTCGGAAAATGATTGGATTGATAATGATCGTCTAGGAGTAACAGGGGGTAGCTACGGTGGTTTTATGACAAACTGGATTGTTGGGCACACAAATCGCTTTAAGGCTGCAGTAACCCAACGCTCTATTTCGAACTGGGTCAGCTTTTATGGTGTGTCCGATATAGGTTACTATTTCACTCCATGGCAAATCGGAGGGGATATGACTGATATAAACAAGCTATGGGACGCATCTCCTCTAAAGTATGCTGCTAATGTGGAAACTCCTTTGCTTATTTTGCACAGTGAAAATGACTATCGCTGTCCAATTGAGCAAGGCCAACAGCTATACATTACGTTAAAAGCGCTTGGGAAAGAAACAGGCTTTGTTCGTTTTCCACAAGCAGATCACAATTTATCACGTGTTGGCTTACCAAATTTACGCCAAACAAGGCTCGAACAAATTACTGAATGGTTTGAGAAGTATATCTAATGATAAAAAACGCCCTTCATTTCCTTTTTGGAATGAAGGGCGTTTATTTAAACCTGATTTTTCTTTTTATGAAAACCATTCTTGTAGTAACTAAACACTAAGCCAAGGATCCAGATTGGACCGACAATCAGTGCAACTCTAGTATCAGGGAAATAAGCCATAAGACCAAGTACTAATACTAAAAAGGCAAGCACGAGATACGAACCGTAGGGATAGAATAATGCCTTATAGGAAAGTCTTGAAACTTCTCCCTTAGTTAAGGATTTTCGGAATTTTAATTGAGACATTAGAATAATTCCCCATGTCCAAACTGCTCCGAAGGTAGAGATACTTGTTACCCAAATAAATACCTTTTCCGGTACTAAGTAATTTAGTAAAACTCCAAACAATAATA
>NZ_JBAEAP010000026.1:0-4601 GCF_056205495.1 Psychrobacillus sp.
CTTGTAAAACAGCAAGTGTAGCCAGTACCGATGAGGTATCTGGCTACACTTTTTTTATTTGGAGTGGGGGTGGAGTTAGAGAACCTTGCAGAGATGGGGGAGAACCTTGCAGAGATGAGGTAGAACCTTGCAGAGACGGGAGAGAACCTTGCGGAAACAAGGTAGAACCTTGCAAGTGTCATTCTGAGGAGGAAATGGAGAAAGTGTTGCAGAGATAAGCTAAAGTGTTGCGCGAACAGCCCGAAGTGTTGCGGGAAATAAAAGTGTTGTGGGAAATGGAGAAAGTGTTCCACAAACGGACGGAAGTGTTGCAGAAAGGAGGCAAAGTGTTGCGCGAAAAGTCGGAGGTGTTGCGGGAAATAAAAGTATTGTAGGAAATAGAGAAAGAGTTGAGCAAATAGTTGGAAGTGTTGCAAAATGAATGGCCACCCACATGAACAAATAAAAGTACATCAAGCTTAACGCTCGATGTACTTTTTTAATTGCGCATCTATATAATTTATAATTGGTATAGCGATATCCGTCTGGGTTGTTTGATAATATGATCTTGCTCCAACCGGATCCTCTAATTCATTGAATAGCCATCTGCCATCGGGTAGAAGTAAGAAATCAATTCCTACGTAATCGCTTTTAATGGCTTTTGCTATTTTAATTACATCTGCTTCTTGAGTTGCAGAGAGTTCATATTTTTCTACGGTTCCACCTAGCGTGAAATTGGATTTAAAGCTATTTGGGGCACCTATTCTTTTTACTGCTCCAATTACCTCGCTACCTAGCATAAATACTCTTACATCGGTAGCATTCGTTTCTACATAAGCTTGAGCGAGAATGGTCTGTGATGAAAAGTCATTTAGAAATACATCCGCATCTTGTGCCTCAGTAAACTTTTCTACCTGCATTCCGCCATGCCCGCCAGTGGTCTTAAGTACAACCGGATAATCGCGTATGTCTTCAGCGTTGTTAATTTTATAGGTTGGAACTGTAGCGATTCCAAGCATTTGAACTAGCTGAATTGCTTTCCACTTATCATTAGCAATAACGTTGACCTCTGATCGGTTGAACATGGGAACACCGCGTTGCTCTAGCTTTTTAGAAAGCTCAGGATTCCTTGCTCGAAAGAAAATGAAATCACAATCAGGAAATTCGGTTTGATTATCGTCTATAACGGTAAGAGAATGGCCAAGAGTTTTTGCTGCTTGGATTAACCGATCTATAAAGCTTTGGTTTCGCTCAATCTCTTTATATTCATATATCAATAGGCCGTTCATATAACAACAGCACCAATTTTAGATAAAATGTAGTCGATCATCGCATCACCTACGTTAATGCCTGTGACGTTATAAATGTTACGTATATGGGCTACTCCGTTAACTTCACATACTAAGGGCTCTTCATTTTCCCCAAACAGCAGATCTACTCCTGCGAACTCAGCATTCAGTGCAGTAGCAGCTTGAATAGCTACTTCCTTTTGTCTTTCTGTTAAAATAATCTCAGTTGCAGTTCCACCATTAGTAATATTAGCCCGGAAATCTGTAGCTGATTGGCGATGCATGCAAGCAACGACTTGTCCACCTACCACATTCACCCGTATGTCTCTTCCTCTGCTAGATTCAATAAATTGCTGGAAGACATACTCTACTCCCTTTAGTTCTTCTACTTTATCAAAGAACTGCTCTCTTGTTTCTATTAGGTATACACGCTGACCAAAGGAGCCATGCGCTTCCTTAATAATCATTGGCAGTTGAAGTATTTGTAGCACTTGTTCGTAATAACCTGTATGCATAATAGTGAATTCAGGATAAACTTTTGGTGCTATGATCGTTATAGGCATTGGTACATCAGCTTTTGCTAGCTCGAGATATTGATGTGCTTTGTTATCACAAATCTCAATTACACTAGGATCATTGAACACTGGTATGCCCGCATTCTTCAGATATTTCGCAAGCAAAATATCTTTATCTAGAAAGACGACAAAATCAGGCCTCGCTGATAAGTTTTCATGAACGTTCATAAGAAGTTCATAATTCTTTACTAAAATAGCTTGTAAGCCTTTTTTCTCTGCGGCTTCTTTAAGGAGGAGAGCCTGATCGAGAAACTTATCATGTGTAAGACTACCATTGTAAATGATCCAACAAGTTTGCATAATTAAATGACCTCCACGGGTACGTGTTATAATGTGTTCACAAGAAGTTTAGCAGAAAAGTAACCAAGACGGAATAGGGTGAATGACTTGGAAATAAAAAAATTTAACAATTATAAGATAAAGTGGAATATTAATAGTGAAACTATGATTAAACCTGGCCTGGATAGGATAAAAAAGGCTCTAGATTTGCTTGGAAATCCTCAGGATAAACAAAAAATAATTCATGTTGCCGGAACAAATGGGAAAGGTTCAACGATTGCTTTTATGAGAGCAATCGCATCTGAACATCAGCTCAATTACGGAAGTTTCACATCGCCATGTTTAATTGACGTACATGATCAAATTCAACTGAATGGTAATAATGTGACAGAGGCTCAAATGGATAACGCGTTTGCTCAGCTAGTAAATGTGGGTATTAGTGGAATGCTTACTGACTTCGAACTGTTAACAGTTATTGCGTTTATAATCTTTGCAGAACAAGAATTGGATGTAGTATTTATAGAAGCTGGTATGGGTGGAAGATTTGATAGTACAAATGTGATTAAACAATCCGTAGCTGTTATACCTAGTATTTCTATAGATCATACTAATTTCCTTGGGGAAACAATCGAAGAAATTAGTTGGCACAAAGCAGGAATAATAAAGGAACATGGCAAATTGATATTAGGGGATACTTTACAGTCTTCTAAAGAAGTTATACGGAAAGAAGTAAATAGTAAAAATGCAGAGCTAATCGAGATAAATAAAGATTTTCAAATCCGTAAAAACAGCTATAATTATAAAAAGTATAAATTTGAGAAATTAACCCCTCAGATGCTAGGGAAGCACCAGCTTTCTAATATGGCCCTTGCCATAACTGCTATGATAGAAACTGGTTTTATATTAAATGAAGAGAACGTTAGAAAAGCAGTTATTAAAGCTTCACTCCCTGGTCGAATGGAAAAGTGGAATGACCATGTTTACATGGATGGTGCACACAATCAAGCTAGTATAGATGCACTTGTAGATACTATTAAGCAGTATTTTCCTAATGAACGTATTCACTTCATTATTGGTATTTTAAAAGATAAAGATTATAAATATATGTTAAGTAGACTAGAAGAAGTTGCGACTAGCTTTGAATTCGTTGACTTCAAACATGAACGTGCTTTAGACGCTACTATATTATTTAACCACTGTACCCATAGTGATAAACGTGTAACAAAAGATATCCATTTAATAGACCTACATAAACCTAAAAAAGAAAGTATGACTATTGTCTCAGGGTCATTGTATCTAATTACGGAATTAAAAGGAATAAACAGTTAAAAGGTAATTTTAATTATTCAGTCTATATATGTTATAATCTTTATAATACAAATAAATGTAAAATTAATAGATATGTTGAAGGGAGGTCTAAAGGTCTATGGAATTCACTCAGAGAGCAAAAAATATAATGATAGCCATATGGTTTATCTTTGTTCCACTAGGTACTTTGTTAGTGTATATAAATTCCCCAACTAAACCTACCGAATGGGAAAACTACGGCTACTATTTACTTTTAGCCTTGTTATCTAGTGTATTTCCTTTTGTGATAGCCGGATCCACCATTGTTTTAGTCCTTTGGGTCAATGTAGCAATTTTCATGCAGTTCGGTATACTAGCAGAATTAATCTCGATGCAATTATGCATGTTTCCTATTATCTATCACATGAAAATAACACGTGAAACGTTATTTAAATACTTCTTCAACTCATCTATGTTTTTCTTCCTTTCCGTAATATGTGGAAGTCTAATCATTGGACTTGGATTTGAAATCGGTAGTGTAAATATAATGGAAGTAGTTATGTTCGGATCCCTTTATGCGGTATCTTACATTTTTATCAACCATATAATTCTTTATGGGAGAGAGGTAATATGTGGATTTAAGCCTCTATTTCTTACAAAAGATTTCTACTGGGAAACTGCATGTCTACTTATGACACTACCGTTTGGTTTAAGTTTATATTTATTTGAGGATGCAATAGGTCCCATTGCTTTATTGTTAATGGGAATACCATTAATGACAATAACTGTGATCGTTCGGTTATATAGTGATTCAGAAAAAGTCAATAATGATTTGAACAAGGCTAGTGAATTTGGACATGAGTTAGCGGAACGTTTAACGTCTAATGAAATACTAGATATTTTTGTGGAAAGAGTTTCTAACATGTTTCCTAGTGATAGTGCTTTTATTGTCGATAATTTGAATGGTAAATTTATTATTTTACGCGCAATGGTAGATGGAAGTATGAAAGAGCTAGAATTCCCTCATGAAGAAATTCAAAATAGCTTTGCAGGTGCCTGTTACGATAAAGGGGAGCCAACCCTATTTAATAAACAGGTAGAATGGATTTCACAAAAGCCTCCATTTTTATCAACAGAAATGCAAAGTGTCATGTGTGTACCAATTTACCGCAACCAAAAAATTGAGGGAGTA
>NZ_JBAEAP010000027.1:0-1932 GCF_056205495.1 Psychrobacillus sp.
AGTCTGTGTACTCGTTCGTTTTTAATTTCTTCATCCACTTGATCTTCCATTCTAGCGGCAGGGGTACCTGTACGTTTTGAGTAAGGGAAAACATGTAGTTCAGAGAATCTTTGATCACGAATAAAGCTATAGGTTTCCATAAACTCTTCTTCTGTCTCTCCTGGAAATCCTACAATTACATCTGATGTAATCGCCAAATCAGGAAGTGCATCTCTTAAACGGTCTAAGCGATTAGCAAAAAATTCCATTGTATATTTTCTACGCATTCTTTTTAGTACAGTATCAGAGCCTGACTGAATTGGGATGTGTAAATGTCTTACAACTATATTCGATTGCTTTAAAACATCGATAACTTCATCTGATAGCTGACTAGCTTCTATTGAACTAATTCGAAGACGTTTAAGTCCCTTTACATTTGTTTCAATATCTCTTAATAGTTGAGCAAGATTATAATCCTTTAAATCTTCTCCGTATCCACCAGTATGTATACCAGTCAAGACGATTTCTAGATAACCAGCATCGACTAACTGTTGTGCTTGTCTCACTACTTCTTGTGGGTCTCGGGATCTCATCAAGCCACGTGCCCAAGGAATGATACAAAAAGTACAGAAATTGTTACATCCTTCTTGTATTTTAAGAGAAGCACGTGTACGGTCAGTAAAAGCAGGTACATCCAGCTCTTCATATACACGATTTTTCATAATGTTTCCTACCGCATTAATAGGCTTACGCTCCATTTTATATTGTTCAATGTAACCAAGCATTTTTGTACGCTCTTGGGTACCAACGACAATATCAACGCCAGGAATCGCCATTATTTCTGCAGGAGAGGTTTGTGCGTAACAGCCTGTAACACAAATAACAGCATCAGGGTTTTGACGAATAGCTCTTCGTATAACCTGTCTACTCTTTTTATCACCAGTATTTGTTACAGTACATGTATTAATTACATAAACGTCTGATTTTTTTTCAAAGTCTGTACGTTCATAACCATTTTCTTTAAATAGTTGCCAAATGGCCTCTGTTTCATAATGGTTTACCTTACAGCCTAATGTATGGAATGCAACGGATGACATATCCTTACACCTCTTTCATTCATATTCATAGGAAATAGCAGCAAGCGCATACAACGGCGCAGTTTCAGTTCTTAATATTCTAGGACCAAGTGCAATGGGTTGAAAATCATTGTCTAAAAGTTGCTTAACCTCATGTCTATCTAGTCCACCTTCCGGACCAAAAACAATCAGTATCGATTGTTTATCATACACCTTTTTTAATTGGTCAGCAAACTTTTGTCGCTCAGTTAATTTTGCATCCTCTTCATCAGCAACAAATTTAACGTCATATTGCTTAGAGACTTCTATTAGGTCTTTCAAGCTCTTAGGACTATGTATGTGAGGAATAGATGAGCGATGGGACTGTTCCGCCGCTTCTTTTGCAATCTTTTGCAGTCTTGCTATTTTTTTCTCGTTTTTTTGCTTGTCCCATTTCACGATAGAGCGCTTTGCTTCAAAAGGAAAGAGGGAGTGCATACCAAGTTCAGTGGCCTTCTGTGTGATTAGTTCTAGTTTGTCACCCTTTGGTAATCCACAGGCAATAGAAACTTTAATTGGCATTTCATTTGTTTTTAATACTTTTTCTTTTGTTTCTAAAATGACTTCTTTGCTAGTTCCAGAAAGAATAGTCATAATATACGTTTCTTTAGCGGCTACTATATACACTTCATCACCAGGTGACATGCGCATCACTTGAATCATATGATGCGCATCGTCTCCAAGTATTTTTATAGTAGAATTCTCATCTAACGGTTTTTCTGTAAAATAACGTTGCAAGACAACTACTCCTTTACTTAACAGGCTTTCTTGAAATGATAGTTACCCAATCTTCCATCATCATTATTTCATCTATTTCAACACCTATTATTCTCAAGCT
>NZ_JBAEAP010000028.1:0-3506 GCF_056205495.1 Psychrobacillus sp.
CCATAGGTTTAATCTTTACATATTTGGAAGATTCAGGCGATGATTGTTCCTGTTCTTCGTTTGTTCGCTGCTCTTGTTCGTCCAAAATCTTCACCCTTTTCGCACAATTCGTTTTTCAAAAAATAGACTGCCAAAAATGACAGTCTGTTTTTTTAAATATTACATCTTTATTTTAATGCTGCTTCTAATGCTACTACGATCATGTCATTAAAAGTTGTTTGTCTTTCTTCGGAAGAAGTAACTTCTCCAGTAATAATGTGGTCACTAACAGTCAATACAGCTAGTGCTTGTCTTCCGTATTTAGCTGCTAATGTATACAATGCTGCAGCTTCCATTTCAACTGCAAGAACACCATAGCTTGCCCATTTTTCATTTTGAGCATTTTCATTATAGAATAAGTCAGCTGTAAACACGTTTCCTACACGTAAGTTTAGTCCTGCTTCTTTACCTGCATTATATGCATTATATAATAAATTGAAATCAGCAGTAGGAGCAAAACTAATATCATCTAAAAGTACTTTATTCATAGAAGAATCAGAAGATGCTGATTGAGCAAGAATAACGTCACGTACTTTTACATCCTTTTGGATAGCTCCACAAGTTCCAACACGGATTAATTTTTGTACATCATAATCTACCATTAATTCAGTCGTGTAAATAGAAATTGATGGTACTCCCATTCCTGTCCCTTGTACAGAAACTCTTTTCCCCTTATATGTACCTGTGTAACCAAACATATTACGCACTTCATTATATTGCACAACATCCTCTAAGAAAGTTTCAGCAATATATTTTGCACGAAGTGGATCTCCTGGTAGTAAAATCGTGTCAGCTATTTCACCTTTTTTTGCATTAATATGAATACTCATTAATATAACCTCATTTCTAAAACTTATCGTGTTTATGATACCTTTTTTTACTATAAAATGCAATGTAGAAGCCTAGAGCGTATTGTCTTCGTATAACTCCCATATTTCATCAAAAACTATTGCCGCCATCTCTGGATGTGCGAGCTCCTCAATATACTCGGAAAGTGGCTGAAAAGATGTTTCTGCTTTTGGAAAATCATGCAGTAAAAACATTTGTTCCGCAAATAGAGCTTTAGCATCGGTCTTTTGACCTCCCCGGAATTTTAATGCAAATAAATAAAACGATTGATTCATATTATTTTTCCTCCTTTAGTCCTGAAGTAGTATATTAATTTAAAATTTTGTAGATAATTCAGTCTAAAACAATTAAACTAAAAATTATGATGATAAAACATTAGAAAGGAATGGCTCAATTGAAATATGGATTTAAATCGAAAAGAAACAAAATACCTAGTACGCCCAAAGTACCTAAACCAAAGAAACAGCGCAAATCCCTTAGTAGTCGTTCATTTTCCCTTTTTAAAAGGAATGCAAACAAAAGCTTTCAAAATACCAATTTGTTAAATTCCATACGTGGTAGAGTACTCATCATTTTTTCCGTCCTTATTATAATTCTATTTTCCATGCTTGTCCTTACTTCGGCCAACATGCAATCATCTCAGAAGGAACTAGAAAACTTTATAAACGTGGACATAAAAGAGCAGTTAATGGTCAATCAAATATCTGCGGATATTGCTAAACTTTCAAATGCAGAGCAAAGCTATATCATAACAGGTAAATCAAATTATATGTCAAGTTATAGAAGTTATAAAGATGCAATCGTTACTCGCTTTAAAGAATTGCAGGCTGTATATAAAGATCGACCTGATGAGCTTAAAAAAGTAACAGCAATTAACGAGCATTTTAATACATACCTTCAATATTCTGAACGTGCATTAAGCTTGAGAGACCAAAAAGGATTTGAGGCTGCTCAAAAGCTTGTAAATGCGGGAAGTGGCCGCACAGCCATGAGTCATGTAGATGTCCAAATCGAAGCAATGAACGAAGTGTTAGCTAAAAAGAACGCTAAGCAAATTGCACTCTTAAAGAGCGAAAATCAAAACGCTTTGAACATATTTATAGGCTTAACGATTTTCTCTGTATTATTAACTTTAGTATTTGGAATTGTACTATTTAATTCTATCAAAAGAAGTACTTATTCTATTAACCGTTCAATTTTAGAAATCGCTCAAGCTGGCGGTGATCTAACGAGAAGAGTAAAAGTTAGAACTAAGGACGAATTTGCTGAAATTGCTTCCAATACAAATGTTTTAATCGCTTCTATTGCTGATTTAGTTAGACGTGTAAGCCATTTAACCGAAAATGTTTCGGCTAGCGGTCAGGAATTGATGGCCTCTTCTGACGACACTGCTATCACAATACAATCAATAGCGGATTCTACAAACGAGATAGCATCTGGTAGTGAGCAGACTATGAAAAGCATGACCTTAGCTATTCAGAAAATGAATTCACTAGAAGAAGCAACTAGATATTTGAATGAGGATGCACAAGCTGTAAAAGTAGCGACTGATCACATGACTGCCGCTGCCAAACAAGGAGCATTGTCTGTTCAACATTCTTCAAATGTTATGTTAAATATAGAAGAAACGATGGCTAATACCTCTCAGACTGTTCAATCTTTAGGGACTAAATCGTATGAGATAACCTCTATTATTAAAACCATAACTGCAATTGCTGAGCAAACTAACCTACTGGCTCTAAATGCGGCAATTGAGGCTGCACGTGCTGGAGAACACGGACGAGGTTTTGCAGTAGTAGCAGATGAAGTAAGGAAGCTTGCAGAGCAATCTCAAAAAGCAGCAAAAGAGGTAACAGGAATTGTAACCTCCATTCAAACTGAGGTAACCTCTATTGTCAAACAAAATCACGAAGGGGTCGAAAATGTTATAAAAGGCGTTGAAGTAGCCAATGAAACAAGTACTTCCCTTGTACAAATTATGAAACAAACAGACGAAACGATTAGCATTATTAATAAAATGGTAAATCAGATAGAAAAAACACTGGAATTTAGCCAGGAAGTAGCTGCTTCCTTTATAGAAGTGACTCATATTGCAGAAAACACTGCGTCAAACACTGAAAACTCTGCTGCTGCCGCTGAACAAGGTAGTGCTGCTATGCAAGAAATCAATGCTTCCGCTGTTGAATTATCACACCAAGCGGACGAGCTTAGAAAAGTAGTGAACGAGTTCAAGTTATAATTTGTAAGTAATATAATCGTTTTAGCTAGCACTGAAAAATACAGTGCTAGCTTTTTTTATGTAAAACCAAAAAAGGTTTGTGATAAATCGCTTAGTGCAAGGTTCTCCCCCTCTCCGCTAGATTCACCTTTTCTCCGTTTGATTCTCTATCTTTAACACGTTCCATTGAAAAAAGCATGGATATGAATTCCATGCTTCAGACTATAGACAAACTACAAAAAATTTGGAGTTTGTCTATAGTCTTTTTTCTTTTAAAATAGAAGTAACGCGAGGAAGAGTTGATTTCCGCTACGAACGGACGCTTTCCGCGGGCACGGCTTCAGCCGCTTCCCTCGCTGCGCTCAGTCCAGGGTCTTCAGCTCGCGCTGTTCCCGCTGGA
>NZ_JBAEAP010000029.1:0-16307 GCF_056205495.1 Psychrobacillus sp.
GTGCCCATTTAATAGCTGACTTTACTAATCTGCCTACTTTCATAATCAATCCGCTCCTTGCTTTTCTATACTTATCTTATTCCCATTCTAGAAGCAATTAAACATCATGACGCAATACCTTGATTCCTTGGACAATGTTCCAAATGAACAGAACTATATTAATCAATGTATATAAGCCCATAAAAATTAATGCTGTAGTCATGCTAGACCACATGTTTGTTGTGTCGCCTGAATAACTAAGTGGGGAAAAGTTTGCAAATACTGCTAACATAAGAAACACAAAGAAAATAGTAGGAATAATATGCGAGATTAAAGACCGTTTAGCATGGTATTTTACCCCTTTGTCTGTTGTAAGGAAGTAAACAATTATTGGAAGAATAAAGGGAGCAAATAAAATAGAAAAATAGGTTGATGCACTTAAAATTTTATTGGTGTCCATACATGGTCTCCTCACATATTCTCGCTACTTTTTTAATTAGTCTAAGACAAACTTAACAAGTATATCTTTATATTCTTCAACGGATGAAATAGAAACCGATTCCTGATCCCCGTGCCAATCAGCGCCGCTTGGCCCGAACTCTATGGCTACCGCACCCTTCGCTGCATAATAACGAGTATCTGCAGCACCATGCTGTCCGAATAGGGTAGTTGGAGTTTGTCTGATAGAATTACAAGTAGCTAAAAGCTTCTGTATATACTTATCATCTTCTTTATTAGTGATAGCAGGAGTATGACCTTGGAAATGTATTTCACTGCCAGGGTATTTCTCTAAAAGGTCTCTTAACTCTTTGGAGATTTCCTCCACATCTTGTCCAGGAACAAACCTTAAAGAATAACTTATGATACATTCGTCTGGTACCATATTATATCGGTCTCCTCCTTCTATTTTTGCCAAATTTAGAGAAGGATATTCATAATATTCATTACTAGCCTGCATGAAAGAACATTTTCTTAAATCTTGATCAAATAGCATGGCTTTTTCAATTGCATTTACTCCTTCCCACGGACGGCTTCCATGAGCAGATTTACCTTTTAGGTGGATATCCCATTGTAATATACCTTTAGCTTGAAGGCCTATATTTACATGAGTGGGCTCTCCACAAATAACAAAGTCACCGTGGTGTCCCTGTTCAACTAAATGCTTTGATGTTTTTCCTCCGGTTTCTTCATCAGTAGCTATGTGTAGCTGTACTTTTTTCGTAAGTAAATCTTGCTGCTGTGAAAGAATCGAGAAAGCCTCCATCATCGCTGCAACACCAGCCTTCATATCTGCCGAACCACGTCCATATAGTCGATCTTCCTCAATTTTTGGTTCAAATTGTTCCGGGCTTCCTGGAACTACGTCAATATGTCCGTTCCAGATAATTGTTTCTTCACCTTTCCCAATTTCAGCTACAAGCATTAGTTTGTTGTTTAGCTCATACGTCTTTGTCGTAACTCCTCGTTTTTCGAGCCAATTCTTACAGTATAGCAGTGCCTCGTTTGCACCTTTCAAATCATCACTCTTTATTTTAATTAGATCCGTAAGTAAATTAATCAACTATTACACCCCTAATAATAAATTTGTATTATTATATAATACCAATCGGGGTTGCATTCTAAACACCTATCGGCTACAATGAACTCAAATAAAATAAATTCGAAACCACAAGGGGCGTCGCAAGAGCGGCTGAGATAGTACCCTTAGAACCTGTAAGTTCATACTTGCGTAGGGATGTGGATGGAAACTGGCAATCGCGCGATGTCTGGCTCTGTCCCTTCGGCGTTTTTTTGTGGTCAAAAAAGGGGATTACAATGGGAAATCAACGTGTTGTGTTACTCGTGGAGATTGCTATTTTTGCAGCATTAGGCTATGTATTAGATTTAATTGGATTTGGTATGCCACAGGGAGGCAGTGTTACATTTGTTCTTGTTCCAATAATATTAATTGCTTTTCGTAGAGGTGTAGCGGCAGGCATTGTGACAGGCTTTTTAATAGGTTTATTGCAGGTCGTGACAGGACGCTTTTATCCAGCACCGCTATCATTTGAAATAGTAATTATGCAAGTAGGTATTGATTATTTTATAGCGTTTATGGTTGCAGGACTTGCAGGACTATTAAGACCAGCATATATTAAAGCATATGAACATCTAAATAAAATGAAAATGATGATAGCAATTGTGTTAGGCGCTTTTATTGCTTCATTTTTACGTTATTTAGCCCATGTGTTATCGGGAATATTATTCTTTGGGGAATTTGCTGAGGGTCAAAATGTAGTTGTGTATTCATTAGTTTATAATTCTACTTATATGATACCTGTATTTCTATTCGCAGCTTTTATCTGTTCCATACTATTCGTAAAAGCCCCGCGCCTATTACTCCCGAAGTCATAAGATATATGATATGATATTCATACATCTAAGTGAAGAAGGGATCTTGTAAAGATGATAGTAAAGACAAATGAAGAATTAGAAATGTTAAAAAAAATTGGTCACATTGTAGCTGAGGTTAGAGATGCGATGAAGGCGGCAACAAAACCCGGCGTGACTACTAAAGAGCTTGATGAAATAGGCGGTAAGCTATTTAAAGAAAAAGGCGCTGTTTCTGGACCAATGGGTGAGTATGATTTCCCAGGGTATACTTGCATAAGTGTCAATGAAGAAGTTGCACATGGAATTCCAGGCTCTCGTGTGATTAAAGAGGGAGACCTTGTAAATATTGATGTTTCCGGTTCATACGAAGGATTCTTCGCAGATACTGGAATATCGTTTGTAGTTGGAGATGGCTACGAGGATAAGGAAAAGCTTTGTCAGGTTGCAGAAAGCGCATTTAATCGTGCGATGACTAAAGTAAAAGCTGGTTCTCGTCTTAACCAAATAGGTAAGGCAGTGGAGAGAGAAGCGAAGGATAATGGTCTACATGTTATCATGAACCTAACAGGTCACGGTATTGGGAAATCCTTACATGAGGCACCTCAGCATGTGTTGAATTATTATGATGCATGGGAATCCACCATTTTAAAAGAAGGTATGGTTTTAGCAGTAGAGCCCTTCATTTCCGAAAAAGCAGAACATATCGTTGAATCTGGAGACGGCTGGACATTTGTTACTCCAGATAAATCTCTAGTTGCTCAAATCGAGCATACAGTTATCGTTACAAAAGACCAACCAATCATTTTAACTAAAATAGATTAAATAAAAAACGCTAACGAAATTAATTTTTCGTTGGCGTTTTTTTTATAAATAATATTCCAGCTACTAAAACAGCGCTTAGGAAGAGGGAAGCAGCAGATATTAATAATTCGTTGACATTATGACGCACAGCAATACCGATGAAGGCCCATATGAAAACTAAAACGATAGCACGATCATCAAAATGGTATCTAAAGTGTAAGGCAATTGCAGTCGCCAAAGTTAAGAATATTACGACCCATAAAGAAGTAGTTATACCAAAGCCGCTAAACTCGTAATATGTCAAAACATAATCAAGATTCGCTATAGTAGCTACAAAAATCCAACCTAGATAAATGGAGATAGGTAATCTTCTTTTCCAGTTCGATTCATTACTTGAGTAAGTTAAATATAATAGGAATAAGGACCAAAGCAGCGCTAGTATTGTAATTAAAGCGTAGCTAAAATGCTCGTAATGCCATAGGAAAATCCAAGAAATATTAAATACGCAAGTCGCTAGAAATAATAATACTCTCTGTAAGGGAATCTTCTGTTCAGTTCTATATTCTCTTATAATATTCCATATCCAAAATGCTAATAGTATATAAATAACAATCCATATGGAAAATACATAACCAGCAGGTGTAAAGAGGGCTGGAATCCTAGCAGAGATTTCCCCAGTCGTTTGACCATTAATAGGTAACGTATTAGCAAGTATATTAACAAGGATTGTTGCGAAATAACCGCAAATCAAAAGGATTATTTTGACCAAAAGATTCGCCTCCTTCTATATTTAATAAGTATACCTTTCAATCTAAGAGCACACAAATTCAATTATAGAAATTATGTGACAAAAAAATGAATAATTAAGAAAGTAATTCATGATATAATGAAAAATGTAAAAGTTTTTAAAATAGGGGGAATATTCAGATGTTAAAACAAAATTATCCAATCGTGTGGGATTTAGATCGATTTTTCCTTGGTGGCAGCAGCTCCTCTGAATTACGCGAGCATCTAGATAAAGTTAAGGAAAAACTAGAAATATTTGAAATAAATGTTAAGGGAATAGTTGTCCCAGCCTCAGCTCAAGAGTCTAACCAAATAAGACAAATAATCGAGGAACTAAAAGATGTAGCCGTCCATTTAGCAGAAGCCGGGGCCGTTATTGGCTGCTATCTAGCTCAGGATACAACAGATAAAAAAGCGACGCTCTTACAAGGCGAGGTTGGTTCATTGTATGCAAGGTTATCTTCATTAATGATTACAATACAACAGACGCTAAGCAAAACCGAATCGACAGTATGGGAAGAGCTATTAAATACAGAAGACCTAACCCCATTTAAATTTATATTAAATGAATGGAGAGAGCAAGCGAGTAAGATGCTTTCCGAAAAAGAAGAGGATTTAATAACTACCTTAGAAGTAGACGGTTATGATGCATGGGGCCAACTATATAACATGCTTGTAGGGGACATCCATATAAAAATGACCATCGATGGGGAAGAAAGAACCCTTTCGGTAGGACAAGCTGATAACTTAAGCTCGAGTGATAATGCTGATATACGTAAAAATTCCTTTGAAGCGTTAGAAAGTGTATGGACTGAAAAAGAGGAAATTTTTGCGAAAACGCTTAATCACTTAGCTGGCTTCCGTCTGGCTACGTATAAAAAAAGAGGCTGGGAATCTGTTTTAGAAGAACCTCTTGCCATCAATCGTATGAAACAAGATACATTGGATGCAATGTGGGGAGCAATCTCTAAAAATAAAGCACCATTTGTGGAATATTTAAATAGGAAATCGGAGATGCTAGGCGAAAAAGCGATGCATTGGTATAATTTAGATGCACCTATCAGTACGTCTACCGAAAAAATGGAGTTCCAACAAGGAGCGGAATTTATCCTAAAGCATTTTAAAGAGTTTGGGCCGAAGCTAGAAGCCTTTTCAAGAAATGCTTTTGAAAATGGATGGATTGAAGCAGAAGATCGTCCAAATAAGAGACCGGGTGGCTTTTGTACAGGAATGCCTGTATCAGAGGAATCTCGTATATTTATGACTTATAGTGGTTCCATGTCAAATGTTTCTACACTTGCGCATGAATTAGGTCATGCATTCCACTCATATGCTTTAAGACCAGTGCATTGGATGAACCGAAGATATGCAATGGGAGTCGCAGAAACTGCATCTACCTTTGCAGAAATGATAGTGGCGGATGCCTCTGTTCGCGAAGCAAAGTCCGAAGAAGAGAAAATTGCTTTGTTGGAAGATAAAATTCAACGCAGTGTTGCTTTCTTTATGAACATTCACGCTCGCTTCTTGTTTGAAACTAGATTTTATGAGGAACGAAAAGACGGCATTGTTTCTGCAAACCGGTTGAACGAACTAATGGAAGAAGCTCAGAGAGAAGCCTATGGGGATGCTTTAGACACGGTACATCCGCATTTTTGGGCATCTAAGCTTCACTTCTATATTACGGGCGTTCCTTTTTATAATTTCCCTTATACCTTTGGCTACTTATTTTCTTTAAGTATATATTCAAAGGCAAAAGAAGAAGGATCTGGTTTTGAGGAGAAGTATATTGCTTTATTACAGGACACAGCAGTAATGTCTGTGGAGGATTTAGCGATGAAACATTTACAAGAGGATATAACGAAAGAAGCGTTTTGGAAGAAGGGGATTGACCTTTGTATTCAAGACGTCCAAGAGTTTTTGCAATTAACTAACGCTAAAGGGTGACGGTACTTGATTTATCTAGAAGGAGCAAGTTGTTACTTAAGGACTTTAAATGTAAAGGATGCACCTGCTCTTGCAAATTTAGTCTATGACAACAAGTTGTACTGGTCTGTTTTTGAACCATTACACCAAGAAGAATATTATACTGCTAGCGTCCAAAGAGAAAAGATTCGTGAATCAATCATGCTCATGCAGGAAAAAAGGGAATATAGCTTTGGTATTTTTTCTCATGAACGAGATATTTTGATAGGCAGCATTTCACTTTATAGCCTGAAAAGAATGCCGTTTTCTAGTGGTTTAATTGGCTATTCGGTTGACCAGAAGCAAATTGGTAAAGGAATTGCGTCTGAGGCTGTTCGACTAGTAAAGCAATTTGGCTTTAATGACGTTCAATTAAATCGAATAGAAGCTTATGTATCCCCTAGAAATTTTGGCTCTATCAAAGTGCTAGAGAATAACAAGTTTGTTCGAGAAGGATTGCTACGTAAGCTGTTATTCATTAATGGGAAATGGGAAGATCACTATATGTATTCCTCTTTAAGAGGAGAATAATAGGGAGTACAAAAGTCTGTTGGCAAACTACCTTAGTTAGTTAGCCAACGGCTTTTTTATATTGAAGGAAAATGGAGAGTTAAGATATGCAGTTGTTATAACAAAACAAAAAAGAGCCTACCATATAGGCAAGCTCTTACTACTTGACGATTTCCCGGGAAATACATCATTTTTTGTCGATTTTACCGTCTGTTACCAAATCTAGTCTTCCTGTATGAGGGTCGATAATTAGTCCATGAACTGGTATTTCAGAAATCATCAATGGGTGATTACGTATCATTTCAACGCTATGTAAGACGCTTTCTTTCACATCTGAAAAACCTTCTAGCCATTCTTCGACTTCAATACCTGAGTTTTTAAGCACATCGAAAGTAGAAGGATCTACTCCACGAGCTGTCATTTTTTCAAGGATTTTATCTGTTTGGATGGAGCTCATTCCACAATCATGGTGACCAATTACATAAATCTCATC
Source organism: Psychrobacillus sp. (assembly GCF_056205495.1). NCBI lineage: Bacteria > Bacillati > Bacillota > Bacilli > Caryophanales > Bacillaceae > Psychrobacillus > Psychrobacillus sp. Next base: position 6,905 of record NZ_JBAEAP010000029.1, read on the forward strand.
TGCCTGAAGCTCGTAAACTGCAACGATCAAGCTACGCATAATACCACCAAATGGATGATTAATAACAGCCCCTGCACTTTTAACGATTTTTACATCTCCATTTTTAAGATTCATTGATTTAGGAAGCATTTCTACTAAACGTGTATCCATACAAGTAAGAATAACTATTCGCTTATCAGGAAACTTAGTAGTTACATAAGGTTCATACAGCTTGTTTTCTACAAATGATTTGTTATAGGTTAGTATGTCGTTTAAACTTGGCATAGTAATTCCTCCTTCTTAATATATTTTATACGAAAAAGAAGAAATTTACTTAATATTTGTTTAAAGAAATTATCTTGCTATGTTTCTTTTGCGATCATGGATAAAGAAAGACTTCCCTGTACCGATTACAACTGACTGTAATGGTTCTGGTGCAAGGTGGACAGGTACTTCAATTACACCGCTAAGCCATTCCTTTAATCCTTTTAGCAACGCTCCGCCACCAGTCAATATGACACCGTGGTCTACGATATCTCCTGAAAGCTCAGGAGGACAAATTTCTAATGTCGCACGAATTGCTTCTAGAATTGTCTCTAATGATTCTTTTAAAACTCCTTGTATTTGAGTAGAAGATAGTTTCACTATTTTTGGTAAACCAGTCACTACATCTCTTCCACGCACTTCCATTACTTCTTCTGTATGAGGAACAAGGGCATACCCTATAGTCGTTTTTATCAATTCTGCTGTAGGCTCACCGATGATTACATTAAACTCTTTACGTACATAGTGGATAATCGCGTCGTCCATTCGATCTCCTGCTGCTTTTACAGTACTTGATGCCACGACACCTCCGTATGAGATAATCCCTACCTCTGTAGTACCTCCACCGATGTCTACAATCATACTTGCTACTGGCTCATTGACTGGCAATCCAGCTCCAATTGCAGCAGCAACAGGCTCTTCCATTAGTTGTACTTCTTTAGCGCCGCTTTGACGTACCGCATCTTGGATAGCACGGCGTTCTACAGAAGTTGCTCCTGAAGGTGTGCAAACAATAACAGTAGGCTTACGTAATGAAGTACCAAGTTTTTTGCTAGCTTTTTGCATAATAAGTTTTAACAGCTGGGTAGTAACATCAAAGTCTGCGATAACCCCATCTTTTAAAGGTCTAACTACTTCAATAGATGTTGGTGTTTTACCTATCATCTTTTTGGCTTCTGATCCAAAGGCAATTATTTCTTTTGTTTTTGTGTTTACTGCCACCACAGTTGGCTCATCTATAAGTAATCCTTTATTTTTTGTATAAACTAAAGTATTAGCAGTTCCTAAATCAATACCGATATGTGAATTTGACAACATATGTCTTCCTCCATTTCACTTGCTCTACGTTATTATAATGGAAAATAGCACAATTGCCATTTGTAACATAATGGAATTTTACGTATGTTTCAATACTTTGTGGGTAGTAAGGGGCATTTATAGGGAAAAAAATAATGACAAAAACCCATTTTGTATTCGTTTTGTAATACAAACTTATCTAAAATGAAATAAAAAAAATAAGAAATAACAACGAAAAGTGTAAGTGCCTGTTCTGCCCCGACAGGCAAATGAAGAAAAGCGAGGAGGCAGTTCCTCAGCAACCACAGTATTTTCCCATTTGACCCCGAGGGGCAAGGCACCGAGGATAGAAGAAAAGAAGCGACACCTAATTGGAGTAAAAGCGCACCTTAAAACTAGAGAAGTGCCACCTAAAACGTATGAAATGTCACCTAAACCTGGGGAAAGCACCTAAAAGAAAAGAAATGACACCTAAACGGAGCAAAAGCACACCTAAAGCATAGAGAAGTGATACCTAAAAAGTAGAAAGTGTCACCTAAACAGTTGCACCCCATTAGTAAGGAACTATTATGCCTTTTGTATAAAAAAACAACCGCGACTTTTAAGTCACGGTTGACATATTAAAACTTATTAGTTGGTTTCGGATCGACGATAATTGCATCTTGGTTGTTCATTGGTTTAGAGAAGTAAAACATGATTACCGCTCCAATGGCTAAAATACCGCCAGAGAACCCAAGAATTGTAGCTATGAATAAGCCCATTTTTAACACCTCACTATTCATATTAATATCATTATAACTTATTTACACTAAATTTGTAACACTAAAACATTAAATTTATGAATAGATTGTGATTAAAATGCCCAGTTTCCGTTTCTAAACACAGGTTCTTTAGTGCCATCCTCTTTAATTCCATCAATATTCATATTTTCAGAACCAATCATGAAGTCTACATGAGTGATACTTTCATTCAATCCGTTTTCTGCAAGCTCTTCACGACTCATTTTTTTACCGCCTTCGATACAGAACGCATATGCACTACCGATTGCTAAATGGTTCGAAGCATTTTCATCAAACAATGTATTATAGAATAACAGGTTAGAGTTAGAGATTGGTGAATCATGTGGTACAAGTGCAACTTCCCCAAGGTAATGGGAGCCTTCATCCGTATCAACTAATTGCTCTAGTACTTCTTGACCTTCTTTTGCCTCTACTTTTACAATGCGACCATTTTCAAAAGTGATAGTGAAATTATCAATAATATTTCCACCATAGCTTAAAGGCTTCGTGCTTGCTACATACCCGTCAACCCCTGTTTTTAAAGGAACTGTAAATACTTCTTCTGTAGGCATGTTAGCCATAAAATCTTCGCCTTTTTCGTTCGTGCTACTAGCTCCGCACCAGAGATGGCCGTTCGGAAGTTCGATTGTTAGGTCAGTGCCTGGAGCTGTGTAATGAAGTTTTTTATAATTTTTTTCGTTTAAGTAGTCTACTTTTGTGTGTAACAAGCGATCGTGCTCTTTCCAAGCAGATACTGGGTCTTCCAGGTCAGCTCTTACTGCACTAAAGATAGATTCCCATAATGCTGGAACTTGCTCTTCCTGAGGAAGCTCTGGAAATACTTTTGCAGCCCATTTTTTAGAAGGTGCCGCAACTACAGACCAGCTAATTTTATCTGACTGAACATACTGGCGGTATTTGGACATAGCTTGACCTGCAGCTTTTTGGAAAGTTGAGATTTTACTAGAATCTATACCCTTCAGTAAATCGGGACTTTGACTTACGATACTCATAAAAGCAGCGCCTGATTCAGCAAGCTGCTCTCTTTCTTGAACTTTCCATGGTGGATAGAAGTCGAAAGAGTCTTTTGAGGCTAGCTCATAACGGATGCGTGTTAACTCATCATCAGAAAAATCTACGTAAACAGTCTTAGCTCCAGCTTCATAAGCTTTTTTAGTTACAAGTCGGACAAATTCTACTGTTTCTGTAGAGGCCGCAATATATAAATCTTGCCCTTTTTGTATATTTACTCCTACTTCAACAGCTAAAGCAGCATACTTTTCTAAATTGTTTTCAAAGGTTGACATATCCATACATCCTTTCTTTTCTTAAGATTATAGTATCAGTTTATAGAGGGATTTATCAATGACTCTCTGCCAATTAAGACAAAAAAGAGTTCAAATTAATTGAAATAAAATTTATAGTTAGAAACTAATATTAAAATCCTGATATATTAACCGAAATAAAGAACAGAAATAGAATGTGGGGGTTTATGAATTGGATAAGTCTACAGTAATTGGTCTCGTCTTAGGAATTGTTGCGTTAGGTGTAGGAATGGTTCTGAAGGGAGTAGGATTAGCTGCCCTGTTGAATCCAGCAGCTATTTTAATTATTATCGTTGGAACAATTGCGACTATCGTAATTGGTTTCCCGATGGATGAGCTAAAAAGAATACCTAAGCTTTTCGGAGTAATTTTTAAAGAACAGAAGTTAGTGCCAGATCATGAAGTTATTAAATTGTTTTCTAACTGGGCTGATTTAGCTCGTAGAGAAGGGTTACTTGCATTAGAGAGTAAAACAACCGATGTGGAAGATCCATTTTTGAAAAATGGACTTACTTTAGCTATCGATGGACAGAATGCAGATTATATTAGAGATGTGTTAACAGAAGAAATTAATGCCTTGGAAGAAAGACATTCCACTGGTGCTCAGATTTTCACGCAGGCAGGTACATATGCACCTACTCTTGGAGTGCTAGGTGCAGTAGTTGGTTTAGTAGCAGCGCTAGGTGATATGAATGATATAGAAAAATTAGGACATGCAATTTCCGCTGCATTCATCGCTACATTATTAGGGATATTCACAGGTTATGTGCTTTGGCATCCATTTGCCAACAAGTTAAAACGAAAGTCAAAGCAAGAGGTTAGACAAAAAACTATGATGTTAGAGGGAATCCTTTCTGTCTTAGAAGGAGATGCACCACGTGTGATAGAGCAGAAATTGGCTTCTTATCTATCTATGTCTGAACGTAAAAAAGTTTTAAATGAAAGCGGGGAGGCAGGCCTTGGCAAAGAAGCATAAAAAACATCAGCATGAAGAGGAAATGAGTGAATCTTGGCTTCTTCCTTACGCAGATATTTTAACTTTACTACTTGCACTGTTTATTGTGTTATTTGCTTCTAGTACTGTTGATCAAGAAAAGCTAAACCAAATGTCCGCGGTATTCAATCAAGTGTTTGATGGAGGTACCGGACTAATGGAACAGCCTTCGCCAATGGATGTACCTAGGAACAATAATAGCGGTGATTCCAATCAAAGCATGGCTTACATCGAGGATCAGCAAGCTTTATCTGAGATTCAAGACAGTGTCGATGAATACATAGCGGTTAATGCGCTAGAGAAACAATTTGCAACTGAGTTAACAAGCGAAGGTCTTTTAGTGACAATTAGAGATAGCATTTTATTTGACTTGGGACAGGCAGAGGTAAAACAAGAGTATCGACAAATTGCAGAAGATATATCAGATTTACTGGTGTTTGATCCGCCTCGGAATGTTGTGATTACAGGACACACGGATAATATTCCGATATCTAGTAGTGTTTATGCCTCTAACTGGGAGTTAAGTGTTATGCGCTCGGTGAACTTTTTGAAAATATTAGTAAACAATAACACAATTGATCCTCTGTACTTCAGTGCAAAGGGCTACGGAGAGTTCAAGCCGGTTGCTGCTAATGATACGGAAGAAGGCAGAGCAAAAAATAGACGTGTCGAAGTGCTGATACAGCCTCGAGTATTAGAGGATGGCAGCTTAAACGACCAACCCCAATAAAATGAAACTGACAATTATTTTAAATAGTTGTCAGTTTTTCTTTGACTTTTTAAAACAAAAGTTTATAATTAAAACAAATGTTTGAAGAGGGGAGGTTGTCCGAATGGAATCCAAAGAATTAAAAGTTCTGACCTATTTGCGTAACAATCCTTATGCATCACAACAAGAAATGGCAGATGCCTTAAAGATGTCCAGGCCAGCAGTTGCTAATATCATCTCTCAGCTCATTAAAAGTGGGAAGATTATTGGCAGAGCATACATTTTACCAGAGAACAAAGAGATTATTTGTATAGGCGGAGCTAATGTAGATAGAAAGTATATAGTAAAAGATCAACTACAAATGGGTACTTCTAATCCAACTACAAGCCTGCAAAGTATAGGCGGAGTTGCAAGAAATATTGCTGAAAACTTAGGAAGGCTTGGCAATACAGTCAGGCTACTTACAGTTGTCGGTAACGATATGGAATACGCTTCTATCGAAAAGGCATCTAGTCACTGGATGAACTTGTTTTCTGTAGAAAAGCTTGTTAACTACTCTACTGGAACGTACTCAGCCGTACTAGACCAACAGGGGGAAATGCTTTTTGCCCTGGCTAATATGGATATTTATGATCAGCTAACAGTGGACTACATGAAAAAACAAGAGGCTTATCTTACGAATGCGCAAATGCTCATAATAGATATGAACTGTCCAAAAGATGTAATGGAATACATTCACGCATTGGCGGTCGGCAATAAGATTCCTCTTGCAATTATCCCAGTGTCTTCACCGAAGATGAATCGAATGCCGGAGAATCTGGAAGGAATAGAGTGGCTTATAACAAATAAGGATGAAGCCGAAACATACTTTCAAACGCAGATTGTGGATGAGGAATCCTGGAAACGTACAGCCGAGAAATTTGTCCAAAAAGGCATACGCCATGTCATTATAACGAATGGCAGTAAGGGAGTAGTATGTGCTGGGAAAGAGAGTGAGACATTGTTTATGCCTGCTATCCAAACAGAGCAGGTAGTAGACGTGACTGGCGCAGGAGATGCCTTTGTTTCTGGGGTTCTTCATGCTTCGTTGGATGGAGTAGAAGTAAAGCAGGCTGTGCTGACTGGGATGATTAACGCTACCAAAACACTCCAATCTGTAGACACAGTACGAACTGAACTAACAAAATTGAAGTTAACTAATGAACTGGAGGAATATTTAAAATGAAAAAATATCTTACGTACTCACAAGAGGTTGAACAAGGAATGGCAGAAGGAAAAGCGATCGTAGCATTAGAATCTACTATCATTTCTCATGGGATGCCTTATCCACAAAACATTGAAATGGCAAGAAAAGTAGAACAAATTATCCGTGATAACGGAGCAGTTCCTGCAACAATTGCAATTATGGACGGGAAGATTAAAATTGGTTTATCCAATGAAGAATTAGAAACTTTAGCAACTAGCAGCAATGCTCGCAAAACTTCTAGAAGAGATTTACCTTATGTAGTCGCTTCCAAGGAAATCGGTGCTACTACTGTTGCAACAACGATGATTTGTGCAGATCTTGCAGGAATTCAAATGTTTGTAACCGGAGGGATCGGCGGGGTGCATAGAGGTGCTGAGACAACAATGGACATTTCTGCTGACCTTGAAGAGTTAGCGTCTACAAATGTTGCAGTTGTTTGCGCAGGTGCTAAGTCAATTTTAGATATCGGATTAACGTTAGAATACTTAGAAACAAAGGGTGTCCCAGTAGTAGGCTTCCAAACAGAAGCTTTCCCAGCATTCTATACTTCTACTAGCCCTTTTAAATCAGACTTCCGTATGGACGAAGAAAAAGAAGTTGCTGAAATGCTAAACGTTAAATGGGAGCTAGGGTTAAATGGTGGAGCTATCATTGCTAATCCAATCCCAGCAGAATATTCATTGGATGAGGAATACATGAATGGAATCATTCAAACAGCATTGCAAGAAGCTGAAGCAAATGGCATTAAGGGGAAAGATGTAACACCATTCCTTCTTGGTAAAGTAAAAGAGTTAACAGAAGGTAAGTCATTAGAATCTAACATAGAACTTGTATACAATAATGCAAGAGTTGGAGCTAAAATTGCAGTAGAGTTAAATAAGCTATCTAAATAAGAATTGGTCCTTCCCTATAAAAGTAGGGGAGGATTTTTTAATTTTACGTGCAATTGATTCCTACTATCGACCGCTTTACATGTCATGAGCAATAGTAAGTTAGAAGCTTGGGAAGGAATTTCTGTCTGTAGTACCGAAGTAAATAAGGGATAAAACATCATATTGATTGGAAAGGTTGCTCATTATGTATATTCCGAAATATTATAAGGTGACAAATTGGGAAGAGATTAAGGAATTCATTCAAACAAATTCATTCGGAGCTCTTATTACGACGAAAAAAGAAAAGCCGATTGCAACTCACCTACCCTTGCAGATCCATAATGAAGGGGAAGATTATTACGTCACAGGGCATATGGCTTATGGGAATCCTCAATGGAGAACATTTGAAACAACTGAAGATGTATTGGTTATTTTTCAAGGACCTCACTCTTACGTATCTTCTTCATGGTACGAACATGAAAATGTCCCAACATGGAACTATCAAGCTGTCCATGTATATGGGAAGGCTATGATAATGACTGAGGACGAGTTGAAACAAGACCTGGCATGGTTGCTGCAAAATTATGAGAAGCATCGGAAAAATCCTGTTTTATGGGAAAATCTATCCCCACAATTATTAGAGAAAGAACTGAAGGGTATTGTTGGATTTAAGATTAAGATACAAGAAATTCAAGCTGTAGATAAACTAAGTCAAAACCGTAACGAAGCGGATTACCAGAACATTATTCAAAAACTGTATGAGGAAAAGACTACAAACTCTCACCAAGTCGCAAAAGTAATGGAAAGGAAACTCCAGAAGGATGATTAATTATTATACATATAAAAAGAGAGGTAGCTTTTGTGTAAACAGGTTACCTCTCTTTCATTATTAAGGATTATAAAGTGATTACTTTCTTAAACTACCAAGTTCTGCGACGATTGCTTGCATTTCACTTGGACTAAAAGAATCTCGTTTGTTGACCATTTCATATAAATATACAAGATCATCATAGGCTGTAGCTTTAAAGTCCTCAGATTTCATGGCATCCACATTGACCATACGTAATTTTTCCTTGATTGTTTCTAGCATAAAGCTAATATTCTCAACGGAAGGTTGATTTAAATCCATTCTTTTGTACCTGCCTTTCATACATTAGAAATATCATTTCACGCATAGCCTAGAATGTCAAATACTAATTAAGACTTGCTAGCTAGTTTTTCTTCCTTTAACTTGTTCTGAATACGTTTTGTTTCATAAACTACAACACCTGAAAGTCCTAGCAAACCTATTAAGTTAGGAATTGCCATTAATGCATTGGTAATATCAGAGAAAGTCCATATTAAATCTAAAGAAACAACGGAACCGATGAATACCATAGCAACGAATGCAATACGATAAACAATTAACAGCGTAGGATTCTTAAATAAGTATTGGAAACACTTTTCTCCGTAATAAGCCCAGCCGAAAATCGTGGAAGAAGCAAAGAAAATTAAACCAACCGCAATGATAATTGGTCCCCAGTCTCCAAGGAAGTGACCAAAGGCTGCTGATGTTAAATCTCCACCACCTAGACTAGTATCCTTATACATACCAGACATTACAATTGTAACCCCTGTAATCGAACAGATGATAAAAGTATCTATAAATACTTGAGTCATGGAAACGAGCGCCTGACGTCCTGGTAAATCCGTTTTTGCGGCAGCAGCAGCAATTGGAGCGGATCCAAGGCCGGCTTCATTGGAGAATACACCACGAGCAATACCATAACGGATAGCTGCACCAATAGCTCCACCAGCAGCTGCTTCTCCAGTAAATGCTGATTTAAAAATAATGCCAAATGCTTCAGGGACAGCTGAAATGTTAGTCACCATTATAAATAGGCCAGCTAGTATGTAAAACAAAGCCATTACAGGTACAAAAACAGCGGTCACATTACCGATAGATTTAATGCCTCCCAAAATAACTAGAGCAGTAAAAACCGTGAGAACTAGACCAGTTATCCATGTTTCTATACCAAAAGTAGATTCTACTGCTGAAGAAACAGAGTTAGCTTGTGTGCCGTTCCCAATTCCAAAAGCAGCTAATGCCCCAAAAATAGCGAATAGGACTGCTAACCATTTTTGCTTTAAACCATGTTCTATGTAATACATTGGACCG